>CAZEYI010000040.1:0-7856 GCA_964516785.1 uncultured Candidatus Peribacteria bacterium | reverse complement strand
GAACATTATCTAGCATCGCCTGGGCATAAATACGATTTCTTATATATGTGTCTCTTTTGGCTGGTATAAGATTGAAAACAATTAATATGTCTGGATATTGTTTACATAGATCTGGTATAGCATCCACCAATAAATCCAAACCTTTTGAGACCCCAGAGTGTCAATAATAAAGCACTACATAACGATCTCCCCAGCCAAGTTTATGCCTAAGAGATTGTTTGTCTTGTGTAGATACAGCCCCTGGATGCCAAAAAGTATTATCGACTCCATTGTATATCATACAGTGCCTTGTATCCTTAATCCCATACAAAAGCCTAACGGCATTAAAAGTAGATAGAGAAACTGAATGATAATAATCAAAAGGAAGGCAAAATATCAGAAATTCCATTAACCAATACAAACTACCTTTGCATAGTCATTTATAGCGCAACCAAAGCTTAGCAAACACCTCGTGAATAGTTAATATAACGGGAATACGTAACAATAAAGACAATATCCATCCAGATAATACTCATCCATACGTACTTGTATGGATCAAATCAAACGAAAGCTTATTTCTAACAAAGTACAACAATCCAAAAAACCAACCAAACAACATAAAGGTCATTCTTGAATTACAAACTCTTACTATACTAATATTTTCAAATTTTTCGTATTGTAACAAACTAGGTTCAAAACGCGAGGTAAGAACTGTCACATCATATAGATCACCAAAATGACCAGTAATATGGCCAAAAACAGTCTCAACACCTCATCTATGTGGGTGAAAATAGTCCAAAACATACAAAACACGCTTTTTCATAACGCAATTAGAGCAAAAATACTTCTTAGAAATCTAGTTAAGAGCTAGGATAAATCAAGGAAAAGGCAAATAGATGACAAAACAACAATTATGACATCAAAAATTTGACATATTTTAATAAAGTATGTAATATTATAACATAAACGAAATAATTTACAAAAATAGTGGACATTAACATGACAAAACTAAAGATAAGCAGCACAATTCAAGAAAAGATCCACAAACATATAATGCACCATGTATGTATGTCTTATCATAAACATCATCATAAAGTACATCGCGCCGTTCATCATATCCATCACTTTGGAGTATATGTAGGTGAATTGGCACTGATAATGATGGTTTGATTTTCAAGTCTTATGTTTGCTTGAGGAATATGACTGCCTGAAAACGATAGTTTTGTATATCCACTTCAAAAAGTATCCAAATTAGAATGTAGAGCTGAATATTGGGAAGATATGGACGAATCATGTAAGATAGATCTACCAATTATAAGAAATGCAGCATACGATCAATACAAAGACGAACTTATATATAGACAGATATATACTGTATTGTTTGGATGATCATATAGTAGCGGCTGGGATGTCATGGCATGAGCCCATAGTGCAGCTGATATAGCCAGTGCCCGTGGGACGCCACTATATTCTATAGGAGACGGAGAAATAGTATTTGCCGCAGAACAAAAAGGATATGGTAACATGGTCAGAATCAAATATTTATTCCAAGGAGAGTACATATACGCACTATATGTACATATGGATACTATAGAAGTAGAAGCAGGCGATATGATCAAAAAATGAGATAGAATAGGAACCGTAGGTAATTCAGGAATTGTAAGATCTTGAGGTTTATGAGGATATCATGTTCATTTCCAAATAGACAAAAATATAAATGGAAGATGGATGACGTCGTACAAATGATGTACTGATGCAAGCAAAGGTAATTATACCATCATCCAAAATTGATTATGTAGAAAAGAACTTATGGCATACCAATATGATCCCATAATATTAATCGAAAAAAATAGCCTGGATGCTGCACTACTTCCTGCAGTAAGTGCGAACAATATAGAACATGGAGAACACGAAGAAGCCGAAACAGTAGAAAACCAACCTACAACTCCAAGTGAAGAAAACAACACCATAGAGGAACCAATACCAGTAGAAAACACAGGAGGACAAGAAACTGAAGTACTACCAGCACAAATTAACAACAATGTTGATGTAAGTATAGATAGAAATCTTTTATCAGAAAATATGAAATATTTTATAGACAACTATAAAATACAAATTAGCAAACCAGATAAAAACATTTTAAAAGTAGGAGACAAAACAAGTTTCGTCATCAAAATAACAGATAACGCCGGAGAAAAATACTCAGGTATTATGCCATCATCCATAGACTTTATTAGTTCAAATACCAACATTATCAGCGATTATGTATCTATCAAACGTATCACTGACGGTGTATTTAACATCAGCATAACCGGTCGCAAAAGTGGAGCAAGTGTTATACTCATAGCAATAGAAGGACAAACCATAGCAAAACTACCTATCACGATCCAATAACACAATATCTTGCATAAATAACCAAAAACTAAAAGGAGATATATATCTCCTTTTAGTTTTATATAAGCTATGAAAAGCAAAACAGCACCAAAGAAAAAAGCTATTGTCATAAAAAAGAAAACAATAGCGACAAAAACAGAAACCACAAAAACATCATCCCGAAGTATCAAAACAGCAATAAGTACTGGTCGAAAGCAAACCAACAAACAATTTCGAAAGCTTGCAGTAGTTGTTTTCATCATAGGAATTGCTCAAATACTCATATCATGAGTATCGCAGTACACAGGAGTACAAATGTGATTTGGACCAGATGTCTGATATCGACCAGTAGATTTCATATGATCTATCATAGGCATGTGGTTATGACTAGGATTTGCAGACATAGCAATACGCACAAATCAAAACCAATCATGGACAGTAAAGACGCTATTTGCGAACATACACCTCTTGGGCAAATACATCATAGCATACATCCTTATGGCCTTATGTATAGTATGATGATTCATATTGTTGGTCATCCCAGGTATATATATAGCATATAGACTATCATTTATGCAATACTATATGGTAGATCAAAATAGCGGACCAATCGACGCACTCAAGCAAAGTCGATATGCCACAAAATGACATGTCCGAAAATTAATATGACTCAGCTTATTGTTTGTACTCATTAATATACTATGATTACTCGTAGTGTGAATCGGACTCTTATGGACTATCCCAACTACAATCATAGCGTATGCCTACGTATACGAACGCATAAAATAATATACACGATACAAAAAAATCCCTCAAAACTGAGGGATTTTTTTACTATAGACTACTAAATTATTTCTTGCTCTCGCCATCTTTTTTGTTAGTAGGCGTCAGAGTAAGTGAATAATCAGGAGATGAATCTTTTGCTTTAGTAGGGTTCTTGTAAATACTCACAAAGTATTCTCCTACCATGTCTGGTCTAATTGTAATAGTACCAGAAATACTTTCCATAGAACTTCCATCTTTCTTTGTAAATTGCTTAACCCACAATCCCAAAGACTTGTACTCACCGTTCAAATTAATCGCTTCCATTATCATATAGTATAATATAAAACTAATTTACGCATCTTCTTCTTCATCTAGCGCTACTTCATTTGTAGGTACAGTCAAAGTAACCAACGCATCATCATCAAGGACTTTCTTTCCCATTCTCATTTCCTTGATCTTACCTTGTATCTGTGTTTCCAATGCTTTCTTTATTTTCTCATCGGTAGCTATCATCTGAGATAATTTTTCCTTACCTTGGAATTTCTGATCTCAGAAGGTATAAAATGCTCCTGCCTTAGATATAATTTTCAAAACAGTTGCAGCTTCTACAATATCCAAGACCTTACTATATCATTCTCCCCATATCACAGGTAGTTCAACCGATTTGAATGGAGCAAATATCTTATTTTTCACAGTCTTAACCTTAACATTATATCCAACTTGCTCTTTTTCGTCCATAATTTTTTCACCCTTTCTTATCTCCAACCTCTGTGAAGCAAAGAATTTTAATGCATTACCTCCAGTAGTCGTTTCAGGATTACCAAACATTACCCCAATCTTCATTCTTATCTGATTGATGAAGATACACGTAGTCCCAGTCTTGGCCAATATAGATGTTAATTTTCTCAAACCTTGCGACATCATACGAGCTTGGAGTCACATATAACTATCTCCCATATCTCATTCTACTTCAGCCTTAGGAACAAGTGCAGCTACAGAGTCGATAACAATAAGTTTTACCGCTCCTGTCTTAGCCAACTCCTCTGCTATCTGCAATGCTTGTTCACCATAGTCAGGCTGAGAAAGTAGTAATTCATCAGTATTGACTCCTAATAGTTTAGCATATTGTGGATCCAAAGCATGTTCCGCATCGATAAATGCAGCAAGTTCCCCTCTCTTCTGGATCTCCGCTATAGCATGAAGAGCTACCGTAGTTTTACCAGATGATTCTGGACCATATACTTCTACGATCCTTCATTCTGGAAATCACCCTCAGAGGATAAGATCCAAAACATATGAGCCTGCGTGGAAAGTATTTACCATACCCACATTAGAGTTGTCTCCCATTCTCATAATAGCTCCCTTTCAAAATTGTTTCTCGATGTTCTTGAACGCATCTTGTAATACTTGGTTCTTCGTACTCATGTGTTTGCCTAATAAATGTAAAATAACACATCCAATATACGAAACACAAAATAATTGTCAAGAGATATTTTATTAGTTCGAACCTAGCATTATCATTTTGTCAAAAAAATACTTTACATCGTCAAGATAGACTTGACACTGTCAAATAGATTCTTATACACACGATATACATATTTATATATTACATGTACGAGATGAGCAAAATTGACGATATACAACAAAGTCTCATAGAGTTTTTTAAGAAAAATACATACGAAGAAGGAATCACGCTCAGAGAGATAGCAAACGCTATCGGGGTCAAACATCCACAGACAGTCCTCAACAAACTCAATCAACTCGTTAGTTTGGGATATTTTACCAAAGATGCTAAAGGGTACAGACTCATCAGAGAAGAAATAATACCAAATGCAGATGATATAGTCCGCATACCTGTTTATGGATTTGCACAATGTGGGAACAATGGGAAGAGCGTGACAGAAGAATATACCAACGAATTTATGCCGGTATCCTGCGCTTTCGTAGGGACAAGTAGTGTAGAAAATTGTTTCTTTGTAAGAGCCAAGTGAAACTCTATGGAGCCAAAAATCCAAGACGGAGATCTCGTTCTCATCAGAAAACAAGACAACTACGAACCAAACGAATTTGTATTTGTCGTACACAACAATTTACCCAAACTCAAGAAAATAATAAAAAACGAAAGCGGATTTGCTCTCGAATCAATTAATAGATTTTTTGACACAGTATCTATCGAACCACGAGACGAAGCTAAGGTAGTAGGCGTCGTCAAGAAAGTAATCAAAAATTTCTAAGCAACAAGATCTTTAGGAACATCCTGCAGCCAAGCAGATTTTTTGAGATAATCTCATTGCGAACTATAGGCAAATATCGTAGATCATCATTTGATATCTTCCATAATTTCTTGTGATTTTTCAGGAAGAGTAAAACATCCCTGACTTCACTTTACTCATCACTTATGGACATAAATGCCACGATCATGAGCGCCATCATTATAGGTTCCATCAAGCCCAGACATCCACAATCATTGCCATTTTTTAGTATGTGCAGGCGTAATAGCGTCTGGTGTTACATAAAATCATAAACTTGTCTTAAAACTTCACTTCCCATTTCCAAAATCAGTAGCATAGTTACCTCCAGAATTTATCCCATGCCCAACTTTGGTATTATACAAAGTTTTTTTACTATCTAGATCAATAGTATACCATCTATTTGATTGTCTAGATTGATTATAGTCAACGATAGTAAGAAGCTTATTATTTTTGATCTTACCGGATTTTTGGAGATTTAGAAATCCCAAATACGAAGGAAGAAATACCTCAAATGCAGGTTTTTCTCCTGCGATTTCGTTATACAATATTTTTGCTTTATTTTCAAACTCTGGGAAGCCTTCAACATTAAGAGTAAACGCAGGATATTCAGAATTTTCAGGAACTACATTATCAGCTTCATGAGCATCGTCATCTGCAATATGATCATCAGACTCTTCTCGAGTATAGGTAGTAGCATCTGGACTAGTAAATCATAATTCATTTCTCAATGCATCTAGGTCAGCCTGAGTAGCAACACGATCAAATTTCTCTTGTGCAGTACGCACACTAGCAGCAAGTTTTTTGCCCTCTTCGCCAAACTGTTGGAGCGCTATATTACCAACAACGATCTTATCTGATAACTTATCACCAATGCCATCGTGCGTAAGATAATCTACAATCTTATCATGTATATCCTTATGAGATCATCAGAGCAACATACCAGAAATTGCAGTGGCTGCCATTTTACCACCATCGATTCATTGCACTCCTGTACCACTTAATAGACCAGTAATATCAAGATCTTTCAACACATCGCCATGCAAATTTTCAATATCAGTAGAAATCTTCGTAGCAAAAGCATCTTTTGCTGCCGTAATATTGGCATCAAGTGGATTTACTTTTTCTTGAGTTTCTGGCATCTTACAATAGTAGTGTATTAAAGGCTATAACTAGCAATAAGTTCTGGAGTGATTGTTTTCAAATTTTCAGCAAAGTAGCGAGCAAATGCTTTATCATTTATATCCCTATCTCAAGCATTATAAATTTCTTGTGTATCTTTATCCACCATCGCAGCTTCCGCCATAGATCTTATCATAATATCAGCAGCACATAATGCATATTGCTGATCAGCTTTATCTTTAGAATTAATCAACTCATCAAGCGTTTTGTTATTTCTAGTAGCAATCTTTAATGTATTTTTATGTCTATTAAAATACTTTTTATATTGTTCATCCAACAGATCATTTGGTTTAAGATCAAGCATCCTAAAGTTATCCACTTTCTCAGCGGTAACCAAAGGTCATCACATAACGTTTTTAATAGCTACATAATCATCATAACTATCTACATCGTTATCGGATCCACTTGTAGATGCACTAAGTATCATAGTATACATAGTATTAAATGTATGTAGATAGTTCATATAGTTTGTCTTCATATCATTCACCGCTTGTGCAGAAGACAAAAGCGATACTTTTTTCTTGTATGCCTGCCATTTTGTATATTGCGTGTTAAGAAGAGTCAATAAGTCTGGAGCACTATAGGCATCGATATCCAAATCCCCATCTTCCATGGCTACAAGGTTTTGCAAACGCTTTTGTGCAGTATCTACCAATGAAATATACTTATTGATATCTTCCGAAGGTTTTTCAATCTGATTGGCAGTATACTCTACGGATGTAGTCAAAGCACACACAACGTCCTTATTGGTTGGAGTAGTAATTGCAGTCAATGATCCATTTTCATACTTATAGTAAAACTGTCCGACATTGGCAAATCAAGCTCTGGTAAGACTTGAAAGAATATCAAGAGGCAATGCTATATAATTTCATTTAGAGTTTTGTTGTATGTAGTCTACAGCTGTTTTTTTAACAAGAGCGACATTAACAGCATCCCTATATTTCACTTCTTGATCAATAATAGATAGCATCTTAGTACCATAATCTCTATTGATATTAGTCTCATCTGTTTCTGCATCAGCATCAATCAAAGAATAATAACTATCATCCGACATCTGAGGATTATCATAGTTATACTTTTTATTTAAATGTGCAGCAGAGAATATGTCATCCTTCATAATCTTCATAGTTGAAGGTTTATTGAGATCTGCATCTGTTCCTATAAATTTATCCTTCCCCATAAAGATTTTTATTCCATTGAAACTATGATTTATATACCAATTCCCATCTTCATAATATATTCATGTTTTTTCTCTTTGATCAGGATTGTAGAAAGACTTAAGATCATCCAAAGTATTCGATCACTTAT
>CAZEYI010000039.1:0-7971 GCA_964516785.1 uncultured Candidatus Peribacteria bacterium | reverse complement strand
GCTTCTGTATAAGATGTTGTACTCAAAGAAAAATGTGATGAACCTTTCTATGTACAACCAGCTCCTTTTGAAAGACAGCAGGATATGAGGACTAGAAATCCTAGACCACAACATGGAGGTCATCAAAGACCAGCTGGGGGCAATCAAACTAGACCCTGAGGCTGATATCAAGGTTCTCATCCGAGACCAGGCGGGAATAATCAGACAAAACCAGGAGGATATCAAGGATCTAACCCAAGGCCAGGTGGTAATAATCAATCTAGACCAGGCTGATATCAAGGTTCAAATCCGAGACCAGGCGGGAATTATTCTAGACCAAATACTCCTCCAGCTCCAAGAAGTGCGCCTACGCCTGCAGCAAAACAACCAAAAGAAGCGAAGACTTCTCAAACTCTTGTAAAGAAAGGAACGATAACAATGGGTGAAGTTATTTCTCTCAAAGAATTTTCTGAAAAAATGGGAGTTTCTCACTTGGAAGTCATGAAGAAATTGTTGGAAAATAAGATCATGGTAGGTATTAATTCGTCATTGGATTTTGATACGGTGACTTTGATAGCGACTGATTTTGGTGTAGAGGTAAAGAAAGAACAAAAACAACTCAATGTAGAAAGCTTTATGGCTGGAGATCTCCAGGCAATATTGGATATAGATAAAACTGCTGAGAAAACTGAACCAAGAGCACCTATCGTTACCGTAATGTGACATGTAGATCATGGTAAGACATCTCTTCTCGATTATCTTAGAAAAACAAATATCGCAGGTGGTGAAGCAGGAGGTATCACTCAATCTATCTGAGCATCGGTGGTGCATCATGCTGGTAGAGATATTACCTTTATCGATACGCCAGGGCATGCGTTGTTTACAGCACTTAGAGCAAGAGGTTCCAAGATTACTAACGTAGCTATCATTGTGGTAGCTGCAGATGATGGTCTTATGCCGCAGACGAGAGAATCTATAGAGCATGCTAAAGCTGCAGGAGTACCAATTATTATTGCTGTGACGAAGATAGATAAGGCACAAGCAAATATGGAAAAAATCAAATCAGATATCGGTGCATTTGGACTTATACCAGAAGACTGGGGTGGTGATGTTCCTGTATTGGGAGTGTCATCTGTAACTGGTCAAGGTATTCCAGAGTTACTTGATGCTGTATTGCTTCAAGCTGAGATGTTGGATCTGAGATTTGATCCGCGTAGATCTGCTGTAGGAGTGGTCTTGGATGCACATAAAGATCAGAAACAAGGAGTTATTAGTAGTATCATATTACTTACTGGTACTTTGAAGATGACAGATATTATCGTCGCATACAATACCTACGGTAAGGTGAAGAGAATGCAAAACTGGAGATGACAAGCGATCAAAGAAGCGAAAGGTGGAGATCCTATACAGATATTGGGTCTATCAGAATTGCCTGAAGCTGGACGTATTGTAGAAATTGTAAAAAATGAAAGGGAAGCACAACAGAAGGTTATGGATATACAAGCTCAGGATATTGAAAATAAGAAATCAACATTGGAGACATTCTTGATGGAATTGAAAACTGGGGATACTGCTGAATTGAAGTTGGTTCTCAGATCTGAGGGTGGATCAAGTTTGGAGGCATTGAAACAGGCTATCAGTGCTATCGAACTTCCTAAGAATGTATGAGTGAAAGTCATATCAGCTGATGTTGGTCAGTTTACTGAAGGAGATTTGTCATTGGCACAAGCATCCAAAGCTTTGTTGCTTTGATTTGATGTGCCGGTACCAAGTATATTCAAGAAAAGAGCTGAGCAACACCAAGTAGAAGTGAAGTCATTTGATATCATCTATGAATTGACTGATTTCTTGACGCTTCTCTTACAAGGTATGATCAAAAAAGAATACGAAGAAGTACTTACTGGTAAGCTGAATGTATTGGGAGTATTCTTCAGAAAAGGAAAGGAAATGATCTTGTGAGGAAAGTGTACCGAATGATTTATCAAGAACGGTGCCAAACTCAAAATATTTAGAAAGATTGATGGATCAAACGACGAGGAAGAAATTGCAAATGGCGAAATTACATCATTGCAAAGAGATAAGAATAATGTGAAAGAAGTGGCTCAGGGACATGAATGTGGTATGAAGGTAAGAGTACAGAAGAAGATAGAATTGGGAGATGTTCTCTACTTCTATGACATGCAGGAAAAGAAAGAGACGAAGGAAAGCAAAGAAGTTAAAGAAGAAGTGAAGGAGGTGAAAGAATCTAATTAATATATATTTCGTATGAGACAAGTTTCACAGATAATACTTGAACATCCTAATCCTGAGCATGGATTTCTTATATATCAAAGGGACTCCGCTATTTTAAAACCAAATGTTCCTTTTCCAGGTTATTTTGATCTCATGGGATGACATCAGGAAGTAGAAACTGGAGAAACTTTTGTAGAAGCTCTGGAAAGAGAAGTGAAAGAAGAAATGAATTTCATGCCCTGAAAGGATTATACATATGAGATGTATAAAGTTTTTGAGTGTCCCAAAGAAAGAGATGTATATGCAAATATCAAACATATTTTTTATGGGCAAATCTTACAGGAAGGTGCTCATAAATTGGAGTTTACACAAGAATGACAAAGGATCTTCCATGTACCAGCTCACAAACTCCTTGAATACAACTATGCAAACATTATAGGCGATATATTACAAGATTATCTTGTGGATACAGCGAGATTTAGATAAACTGATAACATGAAACTTATCGTTTGATTGGGTAATCCAGGGAGAGAATATGCCAACCATAGGCATACGATAGGTTTTGTCGTTGTGGATAAACTTGTCGGTCAATGGTGATGAAAGTGGGTCATCAAAAAAGAGCGATGATGTGCAATCGCTGAATGTGTGGTGGACGGGCAGAAAGTTATCGTTATGATGCCACTCCTCTACATGAATCGTTCTTGAGGTCCTGTACAACAGGTAGCAAAATTTTATAAAATCACTCCAGAAAATATCTTAGTAATCCATGATGAAATAGATTTTGTCATTGCAAGATTGGCACTGAAGAAAGGATGAAGTGCTGCTGGGCATAATGGATTGAAAGATATCATAGCAAAATTGGATACAAAAGACTTTTGGAGACTCAGGATAGGTGTGGATAGACCAGCTGCGGATAGTTCACAAAGTGTGGCAGATTATGTCTTGCAAAATTTTAGTAAGACAGACTTGGCTGCTATCTTAGATAAGTGGGAGATGATAGAAAATATGGTTGGGGATTTTTTGGAGCAGAAGTAGTGTTCGTTATTCAGAGGCTACTGATAGTGCAATCATAATAAAGCTAGCTATCAATCACAATACAAACAATAGAATTGCTAGTCACTCATTTGGCTCTGTTTCTTGTATTACGACTGTTTCAGCTATATGATCATGTCGTCATTTTTTCTTTTCATCTCGTGATATTCGTACAAAACCTAGTCCAAATGCTATGGATGACAATATTTTTGCAAAGGCTCTTCCTATAAGTGTTCCTGGGGATGCCTCGTACAACTTATTACCTTCTATATGGTAAATCTTTGCTCCTATTACTTTATAGCCGATTGTTTGTCAGTCTCTAAAGTAAAATACTAAGTTTACGACCCATCACACAATAGGTATAGCGTATAATAATCTATCTATAAAAAACGCAACAAAACGTCGTCGAAATCAAACGAATTTGACTTTAGGTTTTCTTGTAACCATATTTTATATAATGTTAAAGTGTTTTAACAACTTTATTTGTTCATTTCTTTTTATTTGTTGCTATTAGAAATATCCCCAGAGGCGTTCCAATTATTAATGATACCATCCCCAATATACCTAGTAGTCGATTTATAAAATTCTTTATGATTTGTAGTAATTCTCCACTTTGAGTGCCGTCGGAATAGATTACGGCAATTAAAAAGAATATCATACTTACTATAAATCGTAGTAATCATATTCGTCCTATAGAGGTTGCTAAGATTATTCCCCATACTAATCTTTTGTTCATCTTAGAATCCTATAATTTAAAATTTTATTATCTGTGATATTCTATAACATTATGAGAGTCTACTACCAAATCTCCTATAGAATTAACTCATAACAACAACAGTCAAATTCATATGGTTGTTTCTATACTTAATATATCTGGCATAAACAATTTTAGTCATCCTAAAATTACTAATCCAACTCCAGCTACTAAGTGAAATAATTTTTCCATTTTTTCTGAAAAAGTTAAAAAACTATTAAGCAAATAACTTAATTAAACAAAAAATCAAGGCTAAATGATATTTATAGTCGGTCTATTTTTAGTCTGTAGATTTATAGTGTGTCTATACTACAAGTTATGTAGTTTATATTACACCGTAATTTCTATGGATATTAAAAAGCAATTTGGAGCTAAAATTCGTGAACTTAGATTGGCTAAAGAACGATCACAGGAAGATTTGGCTGCAGCTACAAAACTCCATAGAACATATATTGGCATAGTTGAAAGATGAGAGAAAAATATTAGTTTGGAAAATATAAGAAAGATGTCTGATGCTTTGTGAGTTTCAATAATAAAGTTGTTTGATTTTGAATAATTCTACTATAGATTAAGTAGAAAGAATTAGGTTTGAGGTAATTCTGGGTCGTTTGGTAGGAAATAGTGATGAAATAATTCGCTATTTTTCATTATTTTTTTAGTCTCAGAATTGATTAGATGATATCATTTTTGTGTTATATAGTCATTTGGTATATGTATAGGATCTTCATCTTTGTGTAAAATAAATGCTATGCTATGCATTTTTTCTCTCTCATCTATAGATTTATCAAAACGTTCACCAATAATTATGAGATTTTTTTCATCGTTTTCTGTTGATATCTTATCCAAGAATGATGTACTTCGTAGTCATACGGGGAATTGGATATATGCATTGCCACCTGGTTTAAGTTTCTTATATATCTCATTTATGATAGTAGGAGCATTATCAAGGTATTGTAATGTATATATAGAATACAAATATCACATTCATGTCGGTAGAGCAGATGTGTTTTTTATATCCATTTTATAATGTGATTTACCTTTGATTCATGGAGTTCTTTTAAATCATTGTCCATCAATTCATATTCATTTTATTCAAAATTCTCTTTTTATATCGTCTAGTAAGTAGCCGTCACCCATTCATAGATCAATTACGGTTTCGGGATGTTTTCTTAGTCATTCGAGAAATATCTTCAGACATGGTAGTGTTTTACTTATATCGTCTAGTGTTCTGTTACGAGTCATTTCAGTTGCTATAATATCTGCCACGTTGCTCGTGTGTCATTTTGCTTCTCAATTCTCAAAGGATATAGTATTTATAGGCATGATTTATCTACTAGGATAAGCCTTTTTATTATATAGATTTTGTACATATTTTGCAAATTCTAGAAAAGACTCTCCATGGTTGGTTTGTTGGCTTGGGTATTGGTTTTTATCGTTGATAGGAAGGGGAAATTAGTGGTTATAGTAGGTAGTCAGGATAGGATCTGAGTACCTAACTCCTCTGCCTTGACTACTTTGGAGCCTCATTTGTCGCCGACGAGGAGATATTGGGTTTTGGAGGTTGGACTTGGATCGAAGATCATACCTTGTGCTTCACAGGCTGCTATAATGGTATCTCTGCTAAGATCAAAAGATCCAGTGATGCAGAAATGGATGCCAGAAAATGGCGTATTTATAGTTTGGCTATCTGGAGATATGTTTACTCAGTCATCGACCAGGTTTTGAAGTATCTGGATATTGGTAGTATCGTGGAAGAATGCTTGGAGAGCTAGGATCATCTTGTCGCCGATGCCGTAGATTTGTGAGAGAAACTCTTGATTTGTGAGGTAGGTAGTGAGTGTTTGTAGTGTCATGGATCCTGAATCGAGTTCAGGATGACTACTTATACATTCTTGGATCATCATAGTGGTTTTTTTGCCGATATGGGGGATGCCGAGTCCGTGGAGCAATCTTCGAAGTGGTTGTTTCTTAGATTGTTCGAGTTGGTAGGCTATTTCATTGATCTTTTTATCGGCAAATCAGGGCAAGGTACGGAGTAATAGTTGTTTTTCTGGTTTGGTGAATTGATAGAGTTGATCTACAGTAGTCACTAATCCTTGCTGGACGAGTATAGTAGCTATGCTTTCACCGATACCTTCGATGTCCATACATTGTTTGCTGACGAAGTGCTCTATTTTTTCTTGGAGTTGTGCGGGACAAGCATTATTGATGCAGTAGGTGTGCATATCAATAAGCTTAGTTTCATGACTACATGATGGGCAGTGCGTAGGTGGAATTATGGTCTGTGTATTTTTTCTTCTTTCTTTGATTACTCCTGTGATATATGGGATAACTTCTCCACTTCTTTGTATCCAGACGTAGTCGTGGAGTTGGATATCTTTAGATCTGATAAAATCTATATTATGCAAACTTACTCTACTGATAGTGACTCCAGATAGTTGCACTGGTTCGAGGTTGGCGACCGGTGTGATGATGCCGCTACGACCTACCTGTCGTTCGATACTATTGATCTGTGTACTCATCTGCTGTGCAGGGAACTTGTATGCCATCGCTCGGCGAGGATGGTGTTGTGTGGTTCAGAGTATGTGGCGGTTTGAGAGTTCGTTAATTTTGATGACAAGGCCATCGAAGTCATTATCTTGGGCATCAAAAAATTGTTGCGTCTTGGGATCGAGACAGGTATCTATAACATCTTGGATATTTTCGTATTTTTTGTGTCGGTCAAAGATTGGGAGTCAGAGGTTTTTAAGTCATTGTAATATATCTTCATGAGTTTTGAAAGTGGATCCTGAATCGAGTTCAGGATGACTTACGAGATCGTAGATATAACAGATGAGCCCTCTCTTAACAACCTCATTGCTATCGAGTAATTTGATACTTCATGCTGCTGCGTTTCTGGTGTTTGCAAATGGCATTTCGCCGTTTTTTTCTCTCTGGGTATTTATCTGTTTTCGCACGGATTTTGGCATCATTATCTCACCTCTGAGATGGAGTTCGTCTTGAGTAGCAATTTTTTTGGGAAGATTTTGAATAGTTTTTACATTAGTGGTAATATCATCTCCTGTGATACCATCGCCACGTGTGATGGCTTGGTGTAAGTATCCATTCTTGTAGATCACTTCGACACTGATACCGTCGAATTTTGGTTCGATGATATAGGAGTATGGTATTTTTATTGTTTCTTGTTGGTCGTTTTTGGATCCTTCGACTTCGCTTTGCTCCGCTCAGGATGACAGGAGGGATGATTTATTAAGATGCTTTAGAATAAACTCATCTCGATCAGCTAGGTCCTGCGCATTGTAACTATTTTCTAATGAGAGTTGTGGTGTGGTATGTTTAGCTTGCGAAAATCACTCGCTGATTTGTCAGATGAGTTGCTGTGTCGGGCTATTGGATGATATGAGGTGTGGAAAGTACTCCTCTATTTTTTTCAAGTATGTGAAGAGGTCGTCGTATTCTTTATCTGATAGGATGGGGTTGTTTTCTATGTAGTACAAATGATTATGATCAGTGAGACAATCGATGAGATTTTGATAGATATCTTTGATATCATTTTCGGTGATAGCGAAAAAATCGGTGTGGGTGGCGATGTATTGTTGTAGCTCTTGGGTGGTGGATTGGAGAGACATGGTTATTTAGCGAAGCTGATAGTATGCTGGAGAATAGTATTGGCAAATTCCGTGGTGTTTTGTCTTTTTTGATGGAGAAGGAATGCTTGATCTATGAGGTTTTGAATGAATTGTGTTGTGGTCATTCCAGATTTTTCTCGGAGATGCATCTGCATATTTCCAGGGACTGCATTTACTTCGCAGACAAATAGTTCTCCTGTTTCAGGATTGTGTAAGAAATCAATTCTCGGTGCGCCTGTGAGTTGGAGTTTGGTATAGATATCTTTGGCGTGTTGTTGTATCTTATCTTGGATGCTCTGGTCGACGTCGGCTGGGATTTTGACTTTGTGTTCGAGTCATTGCATA
>CAZEYI010000038.1:0-8052 GCA_964516785.1 uncultured Candidatus Peribacteria bacterium | reverse complement strand
GGATGTTACTATCAGAGGCGCTATCAGTATTGCACATAGAGTACAAGATCCTTTGGCAGAACTCACAACGATAGATCCTAAGTCTATCGGTGTCTGACAATACCAACATGATGTAGACCAGAAATTACTAGGTGAAAAACTAGATGAAAGAGTTGAAGATGTCGTAAATGGGGTATGAGTCGATGTTAATACCGCCAGTTACACACTCCTCCAGTATATCGCATGATTATCAGAAACTGTAGCAAAAAACATCGTACAGTACAGAGACGAAAACGGCCCATTCACAAGTAAAACCCAACTCAAAAAAGTAAAAGGTTTGGGGCCAAAAGCCTACGAACAAGCAGTATGATTTTTGAGAATTATTGATGGTAAGGAAGCATTGGATGCAACAGGGATTCATCCAGAAATATATGATAAAGTCTACGCTCTCATCGAATGAGAATTCCAAATACCAAAGAAAAAAGTAACACTCCCTCTTACTATAACAAACCCATCTATAGCACAACGATCAGAAAAATATGATATAGGCTTAGAAACATTGGCTGATGTTATCAAAGAACTGCAACGTCCAGGACAGGATCCAAGAGACGACCTTACTCCTCCATCATTTGCAGCAGAGATAATGGAGATCAAAGACCTCCAAATAGGTATGAGCTTAGAAGGTATAGTAAGAAATATCACAGACTTTGGAGCCTTTGTAGATATCGGGTTACACAACGACGGCCTCGTACACAAGTCACAGATGGCAGATCGTTTTGTCGGGCACCCTATTGATGTGGTATCACTCTGACAACAAGTAAAAGTAAAAGTCATAGATATAGACCTTGAGAGAGAAAAAGTTTCCCTCAGCATGAAAACAGGCACAGCACAAGCACCAACTCAGAGACCAAAACCAGGCACCACCAAAGCAGAAGATGACAAACCAATAGAATCTAGCCTTAAGAGTAATATCAATCGAAGCTAAATACATAGCAAAAAAATAGAATAGAAAAAAGTAGAGCCGGAGCTCTACTTTTCGCATAAGGGTATGAGGATACTAAGTTTAACGATATTATCGTATGACTAGATTTTTCTCACGTTTGTAGCTTCTGGGCCCTTTCTGCCTTCGCCCATTTCGAATTCAACTTTGTCTCCTTCCATCAAAGTATCACCTTCAACTTTAGATCCATGAACAAAAACGTCCTTAGAACCATCATCTGGAGTAATGAATCCGAAGTTCTTGACTGCGTCGAAGAACTTAACAACACCGGTTAACATGTAAGTATAGTATAATAATAAATAGTGCCTAAGCACAACACTAGTATAGACAATTCCTGTCTATATGAAAGAGAAAGTGCATATCGCAGATATTGGCTTATTTTAGTCAGAAAACAAACAATAATGCGAAAATTAATAAGTATAAATTAATACAAAACTACTTTTCTGTTCGTAAATGCCTTCAATCCATCAGGACCATTTTCCTTTCCATATCCAGATTTTCTAACTCCTCCAAATGGAAGCGATGCTTTGGATCATGGAGTTTGATTGATGAAGATCATGCCGCCATCCAGTTGCATAGCAACTTGTGTACATTGTTCTATATCATCGCCATACACAGCAGCAGATAGACCAAAGTCACTGGAATTTGCCAAAGCAATCGATTCGGCAATACTACTACTCTTAATAACAGACGCTACAGGCCCAAATACTTCCTCGCGCCAACTTGTCATATCAGGCTTCATATCAGCCAATACTGTAGGAGCATAAAGATTTTTTTCTCCATCAACAATCTGTCAACCAGTCACCAAACGTGCTCATTGGGCAACGCTTTCTTGGACCTGTCTATGGATATCTTGGACAAGTTTCTTTGAAGACATAGGAGGTATTTGTGTTGCAGGATCTAGAGGATCTCCAACTTTTTGACTTGCCATATATGCAGCAAATTTTTCTACAAAAACGTCATAATATTTGTCCAAAACAATAAATCTCTTGGATGAGTTACAACGCTGCCCACCATTGGATAGACGACATGCAGCAGCTTGAGCCACAATAGCATCAGTATCCGCATGATCCAAGACCACAAATGCATCATTTCATCCAAGTTCCAACACCGAACGCTTGAGATATTTTCCCGCCAAAGCGCCGATAGAAGCTCCGGCATCTTCACTACCTGTTATATTGACTCATTGTACAGCAGGATGAGAAATTATTTGCTCAGACTGAGAAGCACTGATATACAAAGCAGTAAATACTCATATAGGAAATCCAGCATCAGCGAAAAGTTGATGAATAGCTTCCAAACACATCGGGACATTAGAAGCATGCTTATACAATTGTGTATTTCCTGCCAAAATATTTGGCACAGCAGCACGCAACAATTGATTAAATGGGAAATTCCATGGAGCAATACCATAGATCACACCTATAGGATCATACTGGATATGCCCACGAAGTCATTCTGCATCAAAATTTTCCTTAGCCAATACGGATTCAACATGATTTACATTCCATCTGATAAGATTTGCAGTTCATTTGAGGACATTTTTTGAAAACGACCATAAGGAACCCATCTCACGAGTTTCTAGGAGTGCATAGTCGGCATTACGTTCATCGATAAGATCTGCCATACGGAGAAATAATTTTTTTTTCTCTGCAATAGGAGTATTTTTCCATGACAGATATGTCTGATGAGCCTGTTCGATCAATACCTTAAGCTGATCATTATCTATTGTTTCAAAAGTCTTATTGATCTCTCCTGTATAAGGGTTTTGTGATATAAGTGTTCCCATAAGAAAATAATACAACAGTAAAATATTAATCTACCTTTTCTGGATAACAAAACATCACATCGATGATATGTATTCACTTGCTATGCAAAGCTTCTTGCATCACTCATACAAATTGATCTTTTTGCATTACACGATGTCCATGCGCTCCAAAACTTTCTGCCAATTGGACAAAATCAGGATTCTGTAAATCCAAACCATAGTCCTCAAATCACATCGCCTTTTGTTTCCACTTGATCATCCCATAGGCATGGTCATTGAGTACGACAATCACCATATCAAGCTGGAGTCTGACAGCTGTTTCTATATCTCAGAGATTCATAACCAAGCCTCCATCTCCTACGATACACACGACTTTTTTATCAGGATTGAGCATCTTAGCAACCATTCACACGCTATATCCAGCACCCATGGTAGCCAAAGCATTATCAAGCAGTACGGTATTTGGAGCATATGCAGGATAATTTCTTGCTATCCAGACCTTGTAAAATCCATTGTCCAATGCGACGATATCTTCAGATTCTAACATACCCCTCAGCATACGAGCCAAAGTTCTTGGCATCATAACAGACGAAGATTCTTCTTTTTTATCAGACGCTACAAATTGTTCTCTCATATGTGCTACCGCATCATATACCTCACCAAAATTCCACATCGATGCATTGAGTTCCGATTCATGCAATTGCCACAAAGTATTTGCGATATCTCCAATAACTTCTAACTGTGGCATATAGATATCATCTACTTCCGCGCTGGTAAAATTCATATGGATAATCTGCGTATCAGGATTACTATGTCGATAATTAGTAGGCTTCTCTACTATGTCATAACCTATAACAATAAGCAAGTCAGCCTTATCAATAATCGGATGTATATAATCATTTGCCGTAAGCGCTGCAGTTCAGATATACTGAGGCAATGACTCATCTACAACTCACTTTCCCATCTGCGATGTGAAAAATGGGATGTTGGTTTTTTGGATAAATTTTGTCAGATAATTGGTGATTCTTTTTCTATTTGCACCAGATCACACCAAGATCATAGGTGTTTTTGCTTGTCTAATTCTGTCTACAAGTATCTCCAACATCTTAGTATCTATCTGAGGTCTTCTTATCTTATCTCTTGGTATAATAGCAACATCCTTGTCTACTTCCTCCGCAGCAATATCTTCAGCTAATTCTATATGGATAGCTCCAGGTTTTTCATCTTCAGCAAGCTTAAATGCTTGTCTTACCAAGGCAGGAATTCTATTGCCATTTGGTATACTTGTCGCCCATTTGGTGAGCGGTCTCATCATAGCAACCACATCGAGTATCTGAAAACGACCTTGTTTGGATTTCTTGATAGGCTTTTGTCCAGTAATCACGATCACTGGCATCCCTCATAATTGTGCATGAGCCACTCCTGTAACCATATTGGTTGCCCCAGGTCCAAGCGTCGCCAAAGCCACACCAGCCTTACCCGTCAACCTACCATAGGTAGCAGCCATAAACACGGCTGTCTGCTCATTTCTCGTTACGATGAGTTTGATGGTACTATGTCTAAGTGATTCGACAAAATCCAAGTTCTCCTCACCCGGGACTCCATATATATACTCTACTCCTTCATTTTCTAGACAGCGTACAAAAAGATCAGATGCTTTCATAATCCCAAACCCAATATAAACAAAAAAGGTATACCCAAAAGCATACCAAATACCAGAAAAGAAAATATTTTATTGTTCTGTTGAAATTTGCTTTACCTTACCCTCAGCACTTACCATTACACCCATCAATTCATATGATGTATTCATCCCACTAGTAATAAACGGGATATCTTTTCCTGTATTATCGACAGCTCTATACAAGGTTGATCCGTCCTGACAAACATACGTGAGGACATGATATTGATTGAGTGGATCTTTTTTTGCTGACGTAATCGTTGCATAATCCTGTGAACTCCAATCAAATCCATGTCATAACTGCTGTATATGTGTATGGAGAGTTCCACCATGCTGGGCATTGTCTTTGGACAACTCATAATGCGCATTGATTTGGTCTGCACGAGAATAGCTAACCTGCCCACTACTTCTGGATGCATTTTTATAATCAGCAGTGTCGACAACGCTAGCAGTGCTCGTAGAATTTTTGGGATCATGACCAAGAGCTTTTATCATTTCACGACTTGTTTGATTTTTCAATTCTTTATGTGTAGCCAATAAGGTATTTGTATCAAAAACTACTTTGTTGAAACCGTTGTTCATGTTTGAGACATACCAGTTAAAGTTTCATACGGATCTCCAGTCAACACAACTATATGATAATGCATTTTCTTTGCAATATCTGTTTCTCTACACCACAATACCTTACCTTGATATCTGAGTATAGTAAGGACATATTCCAAGCGCTCAATATCTGTAGATGAGGATGGAGAGATGATGTCAAATGCGCGTCCGCTCGTATGGACTGCATAACGACGACCTTTCGGGTCATCAAGCGTATCTCATACCACACGGATATCGTTTGTATCTAGTGTCCCGCAACTGATCTGCACATCCTTACCAAAGAGGCTCTCTATCTGCGACAATACATAATATGCATCCGTATGGATTATTTTCTCAGTGGAGTCAGTACCGTTACTATAGCGCACATCATCCACAACACATACATCATCTGCAAAAGATCACTTCATAACAGCTGTATCGCCAGCAAGATGATCAAATCATACAATATCCTGAGCTATGATCCCTCTCACATCATAGGGCAACTCTTTGTATTTTTCTTCCATACGATCAAAAGTTTCTCTATCACAGTCATACAACTGATACAAAGTCCAAGCATTTCTCACTTTGATCCAATAACCAAAGGTATCATCATCCTTACTAGCCAAGAAATCTATAACTTCTTTGGATGGGACTTCCAGATATAATTGATCGATAGATACTAACGGCTTGTGCATAGTAGTAAGATATGTAGCGCGCAATGTACGCATATTCCCAGTTCCCATATGATAAGCAGCCACAGCCAAACTCCAATCTCAAAACTCTTCATACAAATCACGCAACATACGAGCACTAGCATCTATGGCCCACTCATTATTACGTCTCATATCAATCGTTTTATAATATTTTTTACCATGACTAATATAGGATTGTTGCCATATACCACCATATTGTTTAGCAGTACCTTTCAAAAATTGAGCAATACCATCGGCCCCACAAACACTAATACGATTAGGATCACAGCCAGTCTCAGTAAATAACAAGCCAGCATGATATTGAACGGGGACCTCATATATCTTATCTGCAGCTTCCAGATCAGGCAGAATAGCCTGCAAGCGCTCACATTTTTCACGTACATTAAATTCACCCCATTTATCTTTTGCTATATGCATATACATGATCGATCTATCCAACACAGGGATACTATCCAGAGTAAATGCAGCTTCATCAAAAGACGATATGCTCTGATACAAACCATCATTCTCTTGTTTATAGGTACTATGGGCTCCTGACTGTGTAAGAGCAAAGAGCAAACTCGCAAGTACTATTTTATATGTCGAAGAAGATGTTACAGTTATCGTAGATCAAGGTTTCAATATTCACATACCTCCATACAAATTAAATACAGAAAATATTATAAAATAAAGCAAACATAAGTCAACGAAACTATCCTAACCTCTGCTGTATGTAGCTTGATACATCATCATACGAAGCCAGAGACAACTTTCTCCTAGCAAAATCGACTTTGATGCTCGATCTTTTAATGCCAAACAAAGATTCCAATAAGTTTAAATTACTCCAAGCTATGCTTTTATCTCCCAAGTTAATCCTATTGTCCCATCTCTCTCTGACTACAAATTCCTCGATACGTATATACGGCATAACGCTAATCAAGTAAAGCTATACAATTAGCAAAAACATAATAATAACTCTATATAATACAATAAATTTTACTAACAAAAAAGAGCGAAATGGAAAGCCATCCGCTCCAGATTAGCTCTGGATGCGGATGACCCTCAATGGATCAAGAATACATAGTAACAAGAGCTACTATCTATTCTTGATCTACTATAAGAAGAATTCCACATCCAAAGACAGTTTTTGGAACCGCCTGTTGGGTAACTGCGTGTTTCCGATCATACACCGATACGGAGCATGATGAGGTACACAACTATTCGACCATTTTTATTTGCTGGGTATTTTTTGTTTTTGGTACCACAGCAATACGACTGCAAATAGAAATAACAAGTAGCTAGATACAAAATACACTATACTCCAGTTATCACACCAAAGGTTAGCACATAAGTATATAAAATACATATAATATGGCAGAAAATAAACAACAATTCCACACTAAAAATACCAAAAAGCCTGCATGAAGTGCTGGAAATATTGCTTTGACAGCAAATATGTCAGACCAACTCGCGAGTTTGGTCTGACTAGATCTTTTTGTTACGTTGCTGTGAGCGAAGCGAGGAAGTCCTCTTGGGGGATGCAGCAATGGCAAAAAGTAAGAAGACCAATCATCTAAGCTTCAAAAGGCTTTAAAGCTTTTTTAAAACAAAAAAGAGACTTCCAAGAAGCCTCTTTTTACTATTAATACACTAAGAAATTAATTCGCACCAAAATCCACAACTGGAGCTTCTTGAGCAGCCTCATCAGCAGCAAATGGAGCTTTAGCTGTAAATCCAAGGAAACCAGCGACTAATCCCATAGGGAAGCGACGCACAGTTATATTATATCCTTGTACCACTTCATTGTATCTACCTCTTTCAGTAGCAATTCTATTTTCTGTTCCTTCCAATTGTGCCTGGAGTTCCAAGAAGTTTTGATTTGATTTGAGTTCTGGATATGCTTCACTGACCGCCAACAATCTACCCAATGCAGCAGATATACCTTGTTGTGCTTGCTGATATTGCGCCAAACTTTGTGCATCATTAACATTCAACTGTAGTTGCGTAGCAGATGCTCTTGCTTGTGTTACAGCAACCAACACACCACTTTCCTGAGCAGCAAAACCTTTTACTACGTTTACCAAATTAGGAATGAGGTCTGCTCTTCTTTGATATTGATTTTGTACTTGTGCGGCAGCAGTATTAACCTGCTCATCCAAAGTAACTAAAGTATTGTACTGGCTCCCCAATCGCCCCAAGAAGGCAACAAGAACTACCAACAACACCAATCCTGTTTTTTCATGCGTTTATAGTATCTACAAATAAAAGATATTCTACCATATACGAATACGCAGTAAGTGCAAGACTTTTATCGTCTTCCTCCAGCACCTCACCCACCAAAGCTTCCACCCCC
>CAZEYI010000037.1:0-8283 GCA_964516785.1 uncultured Candidatus Peribacteria bacterium | reverse complement strand
AAATATGCTAGCTGCTGCCATGATCCATACAAATGTACCAAAAAACAATCCAAGCACAAACAAGGAACTAAAAATCGTAGCCAAAATAACTAATAGCACCCACGCAATTCACCAATACAATCTTTTGGTCTGCACCATAAAGAACAATATGATCATGAATACTAACAAAAAGAAAAATCCCACAATAATATTTTCTCCCAATGTCATATCTTGATCCTGCGAAGTACTATACTCCTCTACTACCGTTGGATCGGCTTGGATATATGACTGTATATCAGTTACAGCAGCTAATATGCCGCCGTAATAATCGCCATCAGGGAAATATACTGGAAAATGACGCTCCCCAATACGCTTAGCGATAGCATCAGGTATTGTTCACTCCAATCCATATCATACTGCGATAAACCGCTGCCTATCATTTGGAGCTATCACAAGCAACAATCCTCTATCATACTTTTCATCCCCGACACCCCATTTTTGTCCTAGCTCAGTTGAAAGCATAGCTATATCTTCACCATTCAGAGTAGGTAAAGTAATCACTGCGATTTCTGTCGATGTTGATTGATGAAAAGTAGTAAGATTTGATTCTAGTTCTTGTATCTGCTCAGGAGTCAATATATTTGCAAAATCATTGACGTATCATTGTGGCTCGGGCAAATCAAGCGCCAACACAGGAGCAAAAAGAAGCAAGAAAACGAAAATAATTTTTTTCATAGAATCAGAGATGAGCTAAACTAATAACTACCATCAGATTTACCACTCTTCTGCACTTCCATAAACTTCATAATATCAGCCTTGAAGTACAGTTCTACTTCTCCTACTTCACCATTTCTATTTTTTCTAATACACACATCCGTAGCTCACTTTCTATCAGTATCAGGATCGTAATAATCTTCCCTATGAAGCATAATCACTGCATCAGCATCTTGTTCTATAGCTCCTGATTCTCTCAAATCTGACAATTGTGGTTTCTTATCGATACGTTGCTCCACAGCACGAGAAAGTTGTGATAATGCCATGATAGGCACATCCAATTCTCTAGCCAACTCTTTCAATGCACGCGATATTTCAGATATTTCCTGCACTCTATTTCCTACATAACTTGTACCTGTCATAAGCTGGAGATAATCAATCACCACAAAATCCAAACCTTTTTCTATTTTCAATCTTCTCAACCTAGATTTTAATTCAGGAACATTAGCAGAACTCTTATCGTCAATATATATACTAGTTTCACCCAACACTTCTATAGCTTCCCCCATCTTAGCAAAATCATCTGCATCCAAATTGCCTTTCGTAATCTTGTACATAGGGATCTCAGCAATAGTAGACAATACTCTATCCACTATCTGATCTGCACCCATTTCGAGAGAAAATATAGCCACAGATTTTTTCTGTTGAACAGCGATATTAGTAAGCAAATTGATGGCAAAAGCAGTTTTTCCCATACTTGGACGAGCAGCCAATATAATCAACTCACCAGGCTTAAATCCAGCCAATTTATGATCGATACCAGCATAATTCGCATATACTTTGCGACCATGTGCCAATTCAGGATTATCCACGATGGCCATATAATCTTCAATTCTCGTAGAAAGAATATCCTTAATATGTTTAATACTATCAGAGCTTCTAATCTGCGTAAGATCAAAAATTCTCTTTTCTATTTGATCCAATATATTAACAGTATCTTTTTGTTCAAAAACATCACCAATAATATGTTGAGAAACTTTTAATATATTTCTCAATACAGCTTTTTCTTTGACGATTCTGGCGTATTCAGCACAAGTAGAAGTACTGAGAAGAAACGAAGATACATCATACAGATAGTCGGTACCTCCTATGACATCCAAAGTACTATTTTTTTGTAATTGATCAGCCAAAGTTACGACATCTATCGTTTTACGAGCAGCCCACAAATCATGCACTCATTGGAAGATAAACGCATGTTCTTTTTGATAGAAGTCTTCAGGTTTAAGGCTCAACGAATCATACACATACATGAGTTCGTTATCCATCAAGATACCACATAAGGTTCCTTTTTCTGCTTCCAGATTATGTGGAGGCAATTTGATATCTTCCAAGCTTACCATGCACAACACAAAAAATAAAGTAATGCGACTATACGCATTACCTTATCATAAACAATGTATTTTGTGTCAACTTATGTCTATGTTTGTCTAGATGTTAGTCAAACAATTTGCCGTGCTGATAAAGATAAGCATTTGCCTTCAAAAGGAGTTCTGGACTACCAATATCCCAGAAAGGAGCAACTTCCAATACACGTACATCTCTATCTTTAAGCATCAATCCTATAGCTTCAGGCAAAAAGGCTTCTTTTCACTCTTCACGAGCAGCCAATACCGTATCAATATAAGGGAATATCCCTTTTGGTAATAAGGCAACACCATTCCATATAAGAGTCGAAGGAGCTTCTTCAACACGAGGTTTTTCAACTATCTGAGTGATTCTATCTCCATCCAAAGCCATCACACCATATTTGTATACATCTTCACGAGCTACATGATTAGCGGTCAAGATAGCAGCTCCTGTGGCCTTGTGCTTTGCAATCATGGCATCATACATATGTGGCGGAAATATCATATCGCCAAATATTACCAAGAAATGATCTTCCGTCTCTAAAAGATGTCTAGCCTGATTGACCGCATGCGCGGTACCCAATTGCTGATCTTGTTTAACAAAGGTATAGTTTGCAAATGTTTTAGGTTGATTGATAAGTTCCAACAATTCAGTCTTACCCTTACTTGCCAACAAGTTCTCTAATTCTGGACTATCCTTAAAATAGTCTTCCATAGCAGACTTATTTTTTGATGTAATCATAATAATATCATCAATCCCTGCAGTAGCCAAATCCTCTACTATATAATGGATCACTGGCTTATCTCCTACAGGGAGCATTTCCTTTGGTATAGTTTTAGTAATAGGCAACATCCTTGTTCACAATCAGGCAACCACGATGACAGCTTTCATGTATCCTTATGTTTTTATATACTAAAGTGCTACATTCTGAAGTTTTTGCTTTGCTTTTACATTTGATGGTTCGTATTCCAATACTCTGAAATAATATTTTTGAGCACTTTCCTGATCTCACACCTCATTATAAAGGTCTGCCAACGCCAATAAATACGGCACACTAGCAGGTCTAAGCTTCAAGACCTTTTCAAGGGTTTGTATAGCATCATTCTTTCTATTCGTATTATAATATACCTCGACAAGACTAATGTGGTATTTTGGATTTGAAGGTTTCATAGAAATAGCCTTTTCTACAAGCAATTCTGCAGTTTCAAATTCACCATTTGAAAGATATAATTCACCGATCTGCCATATCGCTTTATGGTCTTGTGGATCCAATTCAATAATTTTCTTCAACAAAGAAAGTGATTTTTTGTGCTGCCCAAGTGTAAAGTACAGATCAGCCAACAATTTGTGAAGATCTAAATTATTTTCATCTATCGCCAATCATTCGATAAGTTTCTTTTCATACTCTTCAAGTTTACCTTTTTCTTTGGCAACAAGCGCCTCGTATTTGAGTTTTTCCAAGAGTTTTTTCTGTTTATCGGCAATTTCTATAGTTACAGGATGTGTCTCGGCAACACCCTCAGATGCCACCATATCTTCTTCAATTTCCAAAAGCAAAACGGAAGCATCATGTTGCTGTGAAGCTGGTACTTCACTATCTTTTACTACATCTTCAGCCAAGAAAGAATCTTCAGTCACCTCAGGCGTAGATTCTTCCAATATACTAGTTCTCATTTTATCCAACTCTTTGATCTCTTCTACTTTTTTTTGAATAATAGAAGATGTCTTCTTAACGTATTTGATGATATAGTAAGCTATAAATCCTACAGGAAATGCTAGCAACAAAACACTTAACACAATCCAAATGACTGCTCACGTTCTCATGGGCACAAAAACAGATTAAACACACGCAATTATTCTATGATATGCAACTGATCTTTTGGGAAAACATATATCATTCATTCATCATTTTTTATTTTAACATCACCCAAGAGGATGTTGAAGGATAGAACTCTACCGCTGATAGTGCCAGTAGAATCTTTGACCATGGATCATTTGGGTGGGTACATTTTACTTTCTTCCTGATATAAGTCAACCTCATATCATAAACTAGGCTTAAACTTGCCATATCGGGTCTTTAACTTCTCTATATCTCTTCACTCCAGATTTTGGAGAACTATATCATCCATCGATACTTCAGCTAAGTCTCTAGTACTTTTTTCACACAAACTAATATTGTTGTATCCTATAATATTGTCATACCAAGGAGACAATCTCACCAAATCTCTGGCTCATATTTGATATAAGAATATATTTTTACCCAACTTATGCCTCAATTCTCTCGCATATTCGGTAAAAATATATCTTTCTTGCGCAAAAAAATAGAAATATACCTGCTCAGCATAGATATGAAACCTAGCAGTTACAGGAATAGAACCTACAAAAGCCTTTCTGAACGTCTTTCTAAAGTCAGGATAAATACTAGCAGCATAGTCCTGCATTTGATTGAAGTATGTCAGATCCTCTCCATCAAGTATTTTTTCAAAATGAGCGTGCCTATCGGTATCTAAGTCATGTTTTACTACTTCTCCTATAGAAAGTATTTCTTGGTTTTTATCTTGGACACGATAAACAATCTTCTGTCTGTGTTCCAATGTTGCAAAAACATCATCAGGTATATCATCTACAATGAGATTTTTACTCGTATATCGATCGAGAACATACAAAGATGCCATATGGACTTATTGCTAATAAAACATACCCACTATACGATTTTAGACACTGACTGCAAGCCAGCTAGTCTAGACCTGAGCTTCTGTATAAAATTGCTTAGCTTTACGAGGATCTTCCATAATAGCATCAAACTCATCCTTGGTAATATATTCTTTGAGAAGTAATAGTTCTGCCATAGAATCAATAAGTTTTCTATTTTTTATGATAATATCTTTCGCTTTTGCATAGGCATCGACGAGATATTCTTTGATTTTAGCATCAATTTTTTCTGCGGTTTTTTCGCTAAATGGTTTAGTAAATCCATAACCATCATCTCTCTCTGCATCCATATAACGCACGGGCCCCAATTCTTCATCCATACCATACGTAGCAACCAGATCAGTTATAGTCTTAGTAGCTCTCTCAAAATCATTGGATGCTCCAGTTGTGATAGCTTCTTTACCAAAGAATACTTCCTCAGCAGCTCTACCACCAAGTAACGATACCACATCATCTAAGAATTTCTGTTTAGAGTGGAGATATTTTTCTTCTTTGGGCATCATCCATGTAACTCCCAAAGCTTGCCCTCTAGATACAATAGATATCTTTTCTACTGGATCTGCATGGGGAAGTATATGTGCAGTAATAGCATGCCCCAATTCATGATAAGCTACAATTTTTTTCTCCTCATCAGTAATAGACTTAATCTTCTTCTCAGGTCACATAAGTACCTTTTCAAGCGCATATTCAAAGTCCTGAGCAGTAAGCTCAGATCTATTGTCCTTAGCTATTTTCATAGATGCTTCATTCACGATATTTTCTATATCAGCTCAGACCAAGCCACTTGTTCTTTTAGCCAAAGTCGGTATCTTAAGATCTTTCGCCATTTTTTTCTTTTCCAAGTAGTACGAAAATATTTCTATTCTTTCCTCAAGCGTAGGCCTTGAAACATATATTTTTCTATCAAATCTACCTGCTCTCATCAATGCTGGATCCAATGTGTCAGGTCTATTGGTAGCAGCAATAACAACAATAGTTGCATTTTTATCAAATCCATCCATCTCCGTAAGAATTTGATTGAGCGTCTGCTCTTGTTCCTGATGTCCTCCTGTATAGCCAGATCATCTCTTCTTACCAATAGCATCAATTTCATCGATAAAAATGATAGCCTTGCCAGCAGATTTTGCCTTCGTAAACAATTCTCTCACTTTAGCAGCACCCATACCGACGAGCATCTCCATAAATTCCGAACCAGAACTTGAGAAAAAAGCAGTGTTAGATTCGCCAGCTACCGCTCTAGCCAATAATGTTTTACCTGAACCTGGCTGACCGTAAAGCAGCACTCACTTAGGATGTCTAGCTCCTACTTTATGATATTTAGCAGGATTTTTGAGATAATCGACAATCTCTGCCAGCTCTTCTTTAACTTCATGCATACCAGCTACATCTTTAAACTTAGTCTGAACACCAGTTTTTGAAGCCAACTTACCAATTTTCAAATTGAAAGGCATACCTCCTCCCTTTGGCCCCATAAATCTAAATATCAAGAAAAACACAAGCAAAACTCCCAACAAAGGTGCGGCAAATTCAAATATTTGACTCAAAATACTTTGTTTGTTATACAAGGCTTCTACTTGCGTAGCTCCAGTCAAACTAATCCCTAAGTCCAGCAAAGAAACTCACTGTGGTTTAGGTGTCTGGAAAACCTCAACATATTCTTGCACAAAAGATTTTCCCAATCATAAGACATTATCTACTTGCTTCGTTTCTATAAGATGATATCATTTCAAACTTTCTGCATCTTCTTCAACAATTTTCATAAAATCACCAGACTCATAACGAGCCACAAAATCATTGAGGCTAATATCTGTAGTTTTTTGGACGATAGTTTGCTTATCAGTAGCAAATCATGCACGTTGCGCCAAATGCAAACCAATAGTAACTAAGACCACAAATCACAGAACAAAATACAATCACTTTTTCATAAATCACATACACCAAAATAAATGCAAGCACCGGTATAGCGATCAGTGCTATAATTGCAACTATCACATCCGCTTTCCTTTGACAAAAGAAAATATATAGATCAGTCATGTCTTTATGGAGATAAAACGATGATTGAACTCAAGAAGGTACTAAAGACTAATGGAAGATACATACAAATACTGGCAGAAAATGGCATCCAAACAGTAGCCGACCTCCTCCAGTATTTTCCTAGAACCTACGAAGATAGATCCAGTATATTGACACTCAAAAATCTCTACATTGATGGCCAGACAACCATAGCCACCAAAGGACAAATTCTAGAAAAAAAATTCTCCCCAAGATGAGGCAAAAAAGTATATGAGATTATGTTCCAAGATCAGGACGGCACAATAGGATACATAAATCTATATAACACCGGATATTTAGCCAAAGCATTAAATATCAACAGCCGATATGTCATCGTAGGTAAAGCAAGTGCTTTCAAAGGCAAGATAGTATTTAGGCAACCACAACTTATACCATCACAAGTCGAAGATACTCAGACCAATGATTTTAGTGTAGGCAGACTCTACCCAATATATCCAGAATTACAGGGCATAAATCCAAGTCGATTTGCCAAAAAAATTCGAGAATGTCTACCCTATATTAAGGAAGTAATTGAAGAACCCTATACAGACAATTTTCTCAAAGAATTTAATGTTATGCACATACATGAAGCTATAAATGAACTGCATTTCCCTACATCATATGAATCCAAAGAAAAAGCACTCTATAGAATTTTTTTTGATAGACTTCTCCGCATCCAACTCTTCTCCCAAATGAGCAAAGATGCATATCAACAAACATGACACCCTGCTACACAAAATATCAAACGAGATGTCATCAAATATATTAATCAAACCCTTCCCTTCGAACTCACCACTGCTCAGAAAAAAGTCATCAAACAAATCATCGAGAACCTCCACCTTCCGAAGCCCATGCTGCAGCTCCTCCAATGAGATGTCTGAAGCGGCAAGACAATAGTCGCTGCTATTGCTGCATATTATGTCATCAAACACCTCGGAGGACAAGTAGCATTCATAGCACCACTGGAAATCCTAGCACAACAACATCTCAGAAGCATAGCAAAAGTTTTGCTCCCACTTGGGATTAAGATGGGCATACTTACTTGATCGATATCCAAAACAGAAAAAGATAAAACCAAGCAACAACTTGCGTCCGGACAACTCGATATAGTAATCGGTACACACGCAATACTCCAAGAAAACGTAACATTCAAAGACCTGCAACTCGCTGTCATCGACGAACAGCACAAATTTGGCGTTATGCAAAGAGCGTTTTTCAAAAAATTTAATAGCCCACACATCATCCAAATGAGTGCAACTCCCATACCAAGATCTATGGCATTAGCATTTTTTGGTGAATTTGAAGTCAGTGTGATTGACCAAATGCCAACAGGCAGAGTACCAATCACTACTAAAATTATATCCAACGCAGAACGAAAAAAAATCAAACCATGGATCATGACAAAAATAAACCAATGAC
>CAZEYI010000036.1:0-8531 GCA_964516785.1 uncultured Candidatus Peribacteria bacterium | reverse complement strand
GGTACTGATGTATTTTTCTTCAAATGAAAGATATTCACTGTGTGCTACTGGCTGTTCGACAAGTGTTGTTCTTACTCATTCTGGGAATCTGGATACTGCGCAGTTGAGCTCGATGAGTGGTTGTACCCCATTTTCGATGATGATCGATGGGGAATAATAGAGGGCAACTTCTATAGCATGCGCTAGGTCTTCGACTTTGGTAACTCTCGATACTCAGATGGATGAGCCTGCGTTGTATGGTTTGACGAATACGGGAAATTTATGCTTGGTTTCTACTATCTTTATAATATCTGCTATAGTATCATCTTTGGTAAAATTGCTTGCTGGTACGACTGGGACTTGGATGGATTGGAGTAAGTATTTGGTCATGATTTTATCTATCGTCCATGATGCAGTAAGGATATTTGGTCCTGCGTATGGAATGTTGTATACTTCGCACAATCCTTGGATAGTACCGTCTTCGCCGTTGAGTCCGTGAACGAGTGGGAATATGCAATCTAAGGTAATGGATTTGCTACTAGAAAATATACCAGATGATTTGCTGGTCAGTGTGAGCTTGTGGTTTGTACTATCTGAAATATATACTTCTGATCAGCTGTCTTTGTATGGGAATTGTTTGATGTCGGTGAATTTGTCGCTGTAGATCCACTGCCCTGTTTTGGTAATATAGATAGGATATACTTGTATGTTTGGCATATCACTTAATACTTTCATGACACCAAAAGCTGTTACGATAGATACATCGTGTTCGGTGCTTCTGGAACCAAATATCACTCATACGTTTGTTTTCATCTTTTAGATCGTTGGTATTAAAATCATTGTGGGATATCGTTTTGGAATATGATGACGCTGTGGTGGCTTGTATATTTCTTTAATTGTGTATGAGCTTCATCTCTATTTGCAAACATAATGATTTTATCTTGGTTTTCACCTCGTTCTATAAGTTTGTGATATATGAGTTCGGTATTGGTATTTTCTATAAGTAGAATGAGATCAAAAGTGTTGTGTATGAGTTGAGCCATCTCAGTATGGATAGCATCTGCAAAGGATCCTAATTCCATAAGCCCTGGGGTGATGTATATTTTTTTGCCGTCAAAATGAGTATCTTTGATAAGTTGGATAGTTGCTCTGACTCATTGGATATTGCCGTTGTAACTATCGTCGATGACGTAGATATCGCTGACTGGATTGTACATAAGCTGGAGTCTATGTTCTATATAGGGAATATTTTTAATAGGTGTTATCAGTGCAGCGACATCTAATTTGAGCTGTTTGGCTATGTGTAAAGTCATCATGATAAATATCGAGGAATGTTTGCCCAGTAAGCGAGTTTGGATATTGTGATCTTCGTAGTTCCATTGTATTCATGAGAAGTTTTTTTGTGTTTGTATGTCTGTGGCTGCGGTGATGTATTGGACCTCAGTATGATTATCTGATGGATATTTGTTTTGTAGCTTTTCGAGATTTGGATCATCTGCATTGATCAATACATGCTGGACTGATGGATGTCATCGGAACTCAAAAAGCACTTTTTCTATATGATCTATATCGCCCATTCTCTCAGCGTGTTGGAGGGTGAGTCAGGCGACTACTATGGTTTGAGGGTCGAGTAAATTACATAAATCTTTGATATCTCCTGCATAGTGTTCTCACATTTCTATGATTACAACTTGATGATGAGCTTGTACTTCTTGGAGTATGAAATTTGCCACTCCAAGCAGGGTATTTGTATTTCCTGAGGTGGTTATGGTTGGGATGATATCTTTGTATGTATGATAGAGTACATGTTTGGTAGAAGTTTTGCCATAGCTTCATACGATGCCGATGATGTGTATATGTGGGAGTGTTTGTAATTTCTCTTTGGCCTTTTTAATAATTTTTTGTTTGAGGATATATTCAAGAGGCAGTATAATTATTTGAGCTAGGATGAGGTATAGTGGATATGCTGTTATGATGAGGAATGTTAGAAGAGCTTGTTGGTAAATTTCTATTGGAGCTAGCCATGTGATTGCTATGGATAGTATTTGTCCAAAGATAGATAGTGTAATGAGTAATTTTACCTTGGTAGTACAGTCTACGTGCCCTAGTGTTTTACTTCGGAGAGTAAAATATTTTTTTGTGATATATGACAAAAATCTCTGGATGTTATAGAAGTCTTTTTGAAAAATGTAGAGACTATTTTGTCGTATCATCGAGGAATGACGTGATTAAATTTCCGGTTCGTTCTGGATGTTCGTGGAAGACGAAATGCGTGGCTCATTCTTTGATCTCTAACTTACTGTTTTTGATTTCTTGATGGAAATAGTGTGCATCTGCGATAGGAGTTTCATCGTCTTTGGTTCATCGAATGAGTAGTGTGGGTATTTGTATGTTATGCAGAACTTTCGACTGATCATAATTGACAGCAAGTTTTACTATCTCTTTCATCATGCCATGTGCATACAAGTAGTCTCTGGATGCAAAGACGAGTTGTACGTATTTTTCTAATGGTGTATCATAGATGACTTTACTGAGTCAAATCTTGTCAGCGATATTTTTCAGGAAAAGAAATACTTTTGCTTTGGTCGTGATAGGTGGTCTATAGCCACCTGATGCTATCAATATTAGTTTGGTGATATCAGTTGTATGCATCTGATATAGGTCGATAACTACCCTACCTCCAAATGAATGACATATGATGTTGCATTTTTTGATATCTAATTTATCCAACAATTTTTGCAATCACCTTGCGTATTCCGGTACTCATCGTGCTGTACTCGGAACATGTGATTTGCCAAATCATGGAAAATCTGGTATTAGAATATTATAATTGGTGAGGTATTTTTTGAGCTCCTGAAATGTCTGTCGTGATTGGCCTCGGCCGTGTAGCATCACTATCCATGGTTTGGTATTGTCGATATGCTCTATGTCATAATTTCGTAGTAAGCCGTCTACGATAATTTGTTTTTGCATAGGGTCTTATCTTCCACGGAATAAAACTTTGATCGTCATAATAATCACATAGAGATCTAAGAACAGAGATCGATGCTGGATATAGTAAAGATCGAGTTTTGCTTCTTGTTCAAAGCTTAATTTGTCTCTACCAAATACTTGTGCGTATCATGTAATACCTGGTTTGATGCTGAGGAGTCTTTTTTGTCGATCTTTGTACTGTGCTATCTCGTTGGGGAGATGTGGTCTAGGTCATACGATTGACATGCTTCCAATTCGGACACAGAATAGATTTGGTAATTCGTCGAGCGATGTCTTGCGTATAAATCTCCCTACTCTGGTAACTCTAGGATCGTTTTCTATCTTTTGAATAATTGCATCTCTTTTATTTGCTTTTGATATGATGAGTTTGTTATAAATTTTTTCTGCAGCAGCTCATCCAAAATTTTCGCCAATACCGAGATGTGTATACATACTACGGAATTTGATGAAAGTGAATAATTCTCAGTATTTTCCTACCCTTTTCTGTATATATAGCATTGGTCCTGGGCTATCGAGTTTGATGATAAGCCCGATTAATAACATCACTGGAGATAGAACAACTATAGCAAAACTCGCTGTTAGGATATCAAATATTCTCTTGATGACTATGGATCGATTGTCTAGCTTGGTCGCTTTGTATTCTAGAGCAACTACCTTTCATAGAGCTTCTGACTGGTATACTATATCTTCCAGTAAGTATCATTCTGCTACATGAAAAAATCTACTACTCATGAGTCTGATAGTATCCATCACCTCTTGGAGAAATTCTCTATCAAAGGTACCTATAGCTATGGTTGTGTGGTAGTTTTCATTATCCTTATGTTTGGATCGTTGTTTGGTAGTGATAATTTGAGCGTCATCTTCTGCTATATTCATCTGTTTTACTATCTGGAGTGCGTTTTCTTCGTCGTCTGCTATGATGAGGTATTGTTTGCTATGGCGATGTGCGAGCCATTTTTCTCGACTATTTCGTAAAAAATCTATCAAGAGTATAAGCACCGCTGTTCATATTGCAGTAAATATAATAATAATTCTGGATATTCATCATACAAATACTGTAGACTGTCAAAAATATGCTATAAATGTAATAACTACTAACCAATACAATCGCACCTTACCCAGTACGGTGAAATAATTTTGGACAGGCTTGAATAATCAGTATAGTCATTTGATAAAACCTAAAGCTACAAATGCAAAAGCTGATATGATGGCGTACAATACAATCTCTTCGATAATAATAGGCGGTATCCTCAATTGGATCCCAGGTATAAGATCGGTCTGTAAACGGATACTGTATGCTATATAAAAAATAATGAGGATAAGTGTTGTATGTATAAGTGGTCTCAGTAAACGAGCTATAAGTAAGATCATGATTTATTTGGTCAAATATGAATGTATAGTATTGATGATACTTTCTAATTGAGATTCTATAGATTTCTTTTTATCTAGGTCTACCTTAAATCATGCAGCTGGTTTGTGTCCGCCACCGCCAAAGAGATCGCGAGCTATGGCTGCGCAGTCTATTACTTTTTTATTTGTTCATGACATATTGCGCGTCCTGAGGGATCACTTGATATAGAGTTTTTCTATCCTAAAGCGTACAAATAATTTTGGTCATTTTACTCTTGTAGATGCATAAAATCACTGATCGGCAGTTTCTATATCGATGTCGAGTTTGTTGCATTCATCTTCAGTGAAGTAGGTGTATAATATATTGTGTTTGAGCTTGATCCTCTGGATGGTCGTTTGCATAAATTCCAATCCTTTGAGAGAATCATTGTAAAATATATTATTGATTACGAATCTTTTGTCGGCGCCTTTTTGGACTAATCATAATGCGTTTTTGAAAGCTCTTTCCGAATCAGTTTCATATATGAAATTACCAGAATCTGTGGTCAGTCATAAGTATAAATAGGTAGCTACTTGTGCATCGATAAGCTTGGGCCATCGTTGTTGTGCGTATTCGAATATGAGCTCAGCACAGCTTATAGTTGTTGTATCCTTGAGCATGATACAGTCTTTCTTGGGAGCTGGGCCAATATGATGATCAATAATTAATAATGGCATCGTATCAAAATATTCTTTGTGATTTATAGTCAGATCTCTTATACGAGAATATTCCGTAAAATCTACGAATATAAGAAGATCGTAGGATTTGCTATATGAAAATGTTGTCTTAATTTTCTTATATCATGGTACAAAATGTAATCAGCTTCCTACTGGTTTGGTGGTGTGATATGTTACTGTCTTACCAAGCTTTTCTAGTATTGTACCCAATCATAGCATACATCAGACGCAATCTCCATCTACATTTTCATGTCCAAAAATAGCAATTTTATTTGCTTTAGTGATGGTTTTTTTTGCTAGAGTTGCTAATGCCGTCATGATTATTTGTCTAATAAAGTATGAAGTTCTGCTATTCCTTTTGTACTTGTCGTATATGCTTTGGTACCTATAGATATACTTTCATCACCTGGATTTTCTTTGATGATCTTGGATACTTGCTGGATGAGCGATATCTTGTCTGGCAATGGGAAGCTATTTGTCGTAGTCTCTGGTTCAGACACAATTGTCTCTTCATCGATATCAGTTTCCATTTCACTTTGTGTTTGTAGATCTGTAGCTGCATTGTCTTTTACTAATTGTGGGTCTTGTTCTGCAAGTCTACTCTTCTTGACGGTAATAGCATCTCGCGTTGCGTCAAATTTACCTGCTTTGTTTGCCAGATCAACAAGAATATCGCGGGATGTTTTTATAATCTTCTCGATACCCATGCTTCTACTCTTATATCCATGGATGATGACGATATCAAATTTGGCTAGATCCATTGTTTCTTTTACAAAGAATTCTGTCTTCCCAGACAAATCCTCTATCTGGATGAAGAATCATTTTTTCTTTGCTCTTTGGATATTTTTTATAATAGCAACGATGATATACGGTCCTGTATAGTCTGGATTGCTGAGCTGTGATATGAAGTTGTATTTCTTCAGGTATGGATATAGTCAGTCGAGTGGATGTCAGGATACAAATGCTTTGAAACTATCTTGCTCCATCATGAGTTTTTGCATCAATGGTGTGGGACCTATGTCTTTGATATCTAGCTTCTGTTGCATCATATCTCCACCAAACAATCACACATCTGCTGTCTGTGTAGATTTGGATCGTTCGATGAGTTGTGGTACTGCTTGCAGTAATGATGCACGATCTCACAATGCGTCCAGAGCTCATGATTTTGTCAACGATTCTAGTGTTTTCTTATTGACTATGTGCTGACATCTGGTGAGGAAATCTTCCAAAGATTTAAATGGTCATCATTTCTTTCTCTCTTCCTGGATAGATTCACCTACGTCCGATCATATACCTTTGATACTTACAAATCCGAGTCTGACATAATCGCCTATCGCTGCTACGTGGTTGAATGATTCGTTGATAGATGGCGTCTTGACTTCAATCCCGTGCTGTTGTGTTTCATCGATAAAGTTACTGAGTGTATCGGTATCTTCTTCTACTGATCTGATAAGTGATGCGTAAAACGGCACAGGATAGTGTGCCTTGAGATATGCAGTTTGATATGCGATCATCGCATAGCATACTGAGTGGGACTTGTTGAATGAATAAGAAGCGGCTGGTTCTATCATTTTTTCGTAGATCCATTTGGTGGTTTCGGGTTTATATTGTTTGTAACTTATACCTCTTTCCATAAATTCTTTTTTTAATTTTTCGATAATCTCTTTTTTCTTTTTACCAATTCATCTTCTGAGTAGGTCTGCTTCAGCAAGTGAAAATCATGCCATAGCTTGTACTATAAACATCAACTGTTCTTGGTATACTGGTATACCATAAGTCATATCCAAAATAGGTTTTAGGTCGTCTTCTAATTTTTTTCTTTCTTCTTGGGCAGTTTCCGTGTTGTACTGCATCGTCAATATCTGATCCAGTTCACTTGTCATATAACTTACCTCTTCTTCGCCGTGTTTTCTTTTGATGTAACTAGGGATAAATTCCATAGGCCCTGGACGATAGAGTGCGTTCATTGCGACGAGATCATTCATTTGATCAGCTTTCAATTGCACCAAAAATCTTCTCATACCAGATCATTCAAACTGGAATATACCTGTAGTATCTCCTGCTTGAAATACTTTTTCAAAGGTATAGCTATCATCGTCTGGCGGAAGAAAGGAACTATCGATAAAGAATTGCCTGAAAATAGCTGGGAGAGTTTCTCCTGATTTTTCTGATCTTCTCTTGATGATCTTGATACAGTTTTTTACTACTGATAAATTTCTGAGTCAGAGGAAATCCATCTTGAGTAGTCCAATATACTCTAGTGTAGGACCATCGTATTGGGTAACGTATTCTTGGTTATTTTGTACGTACTGGAGTGGCGTATATTCTTTGACTGGTTTTGGAGATATAATAATACCACAAGCATGAACTCCGAGTTGTCTCATATTTCACTCGAGTTGCTTGCTGAGTTCTGCTGCTTCTTTTATTTTTTCATCACTTTCATATAGAGCTATCAGATCAGGACTACCATTTTTTTGGTCTAGTGAATCAGTTAATGATGCTCTTTCGGGGATAATGGCCGAAAATGCGTTTGCTCTATCAAATGGTACACCTATAGCTCTAGCTGCGTCTTTGAATGCTGCTTTGGTAGCCATCTGCATATAGGTACCTATAGCACTGACGTTTTCTTGGCCGTATTTGGCTCTGACGTATTCGATAACTTTTTCTCTTTGGGTATCTTCAAAATCTATATCGACATCGGGCATGGATATTCTGGCTGGATTGAGAAATCTTTCAAAGAGAAGTCCGTATGGTAATGGATCGACATCAGTAATCTTCGTAACCCGAGCAAGGAGAGATCCTGCTGCGGATCATCTTCCTGGTCATACGACAATACTATGTTCTTTTGCCCAGTTTACAAAGTCTGATACGATGAGTACGTAGCTGTTGAATCACATTTCTTTGACGACTTTGAGTTCGTATTCGAGTCTCTCGATATAGTGCGCGAGTGTAAATGTGCCTATTTTGTTATCTGCACTGAGAGCCATGTATTGTGCTTTGAAATCTGTATACGTCTCTATGGTAATACCTTTGAGCTCCTGTGGAGAGAGCTCGGTCAGTTGTTTCTTTAATACTCCACGTGATGATATTTTTACCAAGTCCAAAATCAGATCCTGATCTCGTTCAAGAGCCAATCTATTTCTGAGGCCTGTATACGCTTGATAGCGTAGTGCAAATTCGTGTAGGTTCATGGAGCTCATATATTGGTTATAACTGGATCCTGGATCGAGTCCAGGATGACTAGAAGGAGTGTACTTTTTTGAGGATAAAAAGCAAGTTTGTAGCTATAGAAAAACCCTCTGTGCGGAGAGGGTTTTTCTACTATGTTTGTGGTATTGTGATACTAAGGAGTGAATAGGTCGATAAGGAAGAATATCATAGACACTACGAACCACGATAGACCGATAAATACCAGTCCAAATGCTGCTTGTTTGAGGATGGTAAATCCAGCACCGTATTTTTCTTCATCACCAGCTGCAGTAACCATCTGG
>CAZEYI010000035.1:0-8580 GCA_964516785.1 uncultured Candidatus Peribacteria bacterium | reverse complement strand
CAAAGCCTCTAATACTCCCACATCTCGTTCTTTGTTTTCTAAAATTCACAAAAGTGCTTCGGATTGTGCTTTGATGCTCATATCAAATTCATATCGAGCTTTTGCTTTTGCCGTAGAGATAGCTTTATGGTTGGGAGATGCTGATATAGTAGTATATAGTTCTTGCACCAAGACATTTCTAGTCTCCGCAAAAGCAGCCGCAGCATCTCTCAATCTTTGCTGCATTGGTTTCAATCTAGCTTTATCTCTTGCCTTACGCCCTCCCATATACGTCTCCTCATCAATACAAAACTAACTTACCCACTCCGTGAAAATACGGACATCATGGGCGATGTTTTCGTCAGTTTTGATTTTTTTTTCGATATTATCGACTGCATAGATAACTCCAGAGTGATCCTTGCCACCAAAATAGTTTCCAATTTTTTCGAGCGTTCGAGAAAAATGTTTCTTGGCTAAATACATGAGTATCTGCCTGGCTGTAGATATTTCTTTTTTTCTGCTATCGGATTTGATATCAGCAACGCTGATCGTATAGTAATTTGCCACCATCTCTACAACCGTAGCAAAGCTTGCTGCTCCTCTTGTGTTGGTCTCAGGAGTAAAGGATTGATGTTGTTGTTTGGCGACGGTAAATCACAATGAATCGAGACAATCATACACTTCTACTTCGGTGATATCTTTGCCAAGCAAGGTTTTCTTGGTGATCAAGGTATTGAGACACCCTTCAAGTTCTCTCACATTACCTTTCACGTGTTCGGCGATAATGCCCAATAAGATATCATCGATATATATATCTTTCTGTGCGATCTTGTGATGCAATATTGCAAGTCTCGTTTCATAATCAGGAACGCTAATATCTACTACGACGCCCAAGCCAAAGCGGCTTTTCAATCTCGGCTCGATGTTAATAAGTTCCTTGGGTGGGCGGTCAGATGTGAGGACGATTTGTTTTCTCTGTGTGTGGAGTTCGTTGAATATATTATGAAAAATCTCCTGAGTACGTTCTTTGTTGGCTAAGAACTGGACATCGTCCAAAAGCAAAACATCCACATCATTAAATTTCCCTATCAAGACATTTATCTTGTTGTTCTTGATAGCTTGCACTATCTCATCGATAAATTTGCTCGTAGGCAAATACAAAACTACGGCATTTGGATTGTTTTTCATTACTTCGTTACCGATAGCTTGCATTAAGTGTGTCTTACCCAATCCCACTGAACCATAGAGAAACAATGGATTGTATGCATTACCAGGGTTTTCTACGATAGCTTTGGCAGCGTTGACCGCAAAAGCGTTGTGTGAGCCTGTAACCAGGTTATCAAAGGTAAATGCTGGATCAAAGAGATTTCCAAAAAATGAGCTCAATTGTTTTTTCATCACTTCTGCCACTGGCATCGCGTCAGGCGTCTCTTCTTTGATAACAAAAAGTTTTTTTACATTCACGAGTAAGTCGTGATGATTTTTGGCAAAAGGTGTATAGACGATAAAGGTGGGACTGAAGTGTTCGTTGTATACGGCTTGGATAGATTCTTTGATAGGTTTTGCGAAAAATTTCTTGACCTGTGTGAGGACAAAATCATTTGCTACTCCGATATATATGGCTTTTTCGTTTTCATCGATGGCAAGGATTCCTACTTTATTCAAAAAAGAAACGATCTTCTTAGGATCGACTGTTTGGCCTGTATGCAGCAATATATCTCTCCACAAATCATGAAGATATTGCTTTTTGGTATCGTCGTATTCTTGGACCAAATCGAGCAGCATTAGTGCTTGGGAGATAAACGTTTGTGTTTTATATGCAAAGTCACGAAATATACAAGTCACAAAACACCAATCAGCAAAACCAATAATACAGCAAACACTTGTATATAGAGTTGGAATTGTATCCGTCGTGTCTGTGGAAGAACGAGCATTATATAAACAAGGCAATGATAAGTAAAATACTGAGTATCCCTACTTTCAAACTTGTCGGACTATCGCTCTGTCTGCCTATCTGGATGCTTGTATCTATATTTGCAAAATCTTGTATATCCTGATAGATATGGGCAGCATCTGAACTCACAAATATGTTGTCGTCACTATATGCATCCAATAGTGGAGCAATATCTCACTTATCCTGTATATCTTGGTGTTGTATACTATCTACATATGTCTGTAATGTCCCTGTATCATAGGTCGGTGGCATGAGAAAAAATGGACTGTCAGACCACAATACTAACCCGATAGGCTGTGACAATTCCTCACGGAGATACTCACGCACAGTATTTTTGGTTTGCTGCAAATCAGCTGGAGACTGTGAAGGATCGATGACTCGGATATAGCCTAGATTGGTATCCGTTTCGGATGATCATGTGATGGCGATCCATATCGTTGCAAATAATAAGGCAATGATACAAACCGTTTTGATGATAAATAAGCTACGATACATAAGCTATGATTTAGATAGCTAAAGCTGTATGTAAGATCTGGGACTTAATCTCTTCTTTGCGCTTCTCGTCCAGAGTTGTAGTATCCAATGCCGCGGTGACATATCACTCTACGAGCAATTGTTTGGCTGCTTGAGGGGACAATCATTTTGCTGTCATATAGAAAATCTTGTTGGCATCAAAAGATTCAAATCTAGCTCCATGTGATGCGGACACATCATGACTATGCACATCTAGCTGAGGTTTGGATTTAAGGGTGAGTTGTTTGCCAAGCAAGAGATTTTCTTGGAGCAAGTGTCCGCTACATCATTTGGTCTGTGAAGCTATATATATAGTTCATTCGACATTGTTGTGACTATAGTCTCCAGCCAAGGTAAGGATATAGACCTTTGCTGATGCCTTATCTTCGCATAAACGAATAGTAAGCGTACAGTGCGTATTGGTATTATTACCATAGACGATGCATACAATATCTGCAGCCACTCCTCCACTCACATCAATTGTGATATCTGTCTGTGCTCCCGATCCATAGAAAAAAATACTAGCATCTTGCTCTATACGCAATGCTTGCTCTGTCTGTCGTGTGGATATATCGTGTATGATGAGTGTCTTATCGATCATCTTCGCCAGTCATAACTTGTGATGGAGTAAGCTCGCGGTCTTTGCGACTCTGCAAACGCTGCAAGAGCATCTGCTTTTGTTCGTCTGTAAGGACAGTTTGTATAGTTGGTGTCTCTTCTCAGGTGCTCGTTGCTATATCTCCACTAAAGCCAAATGCTGCATTTGCATCTAACTCTGCGAAATCTGCTTCATCAAAATCTGCAAAGAAATCTGAAAATTCAGCATCTCCTGTGGTCATAGATCAGGTCTGTATGTTCAATAGTGAGCCGGTTTCTATCATCAAGTTACCCTCTCACTGTACTTCTGCGATTTTTTCTTGTCCTGGGACAAATATATCCACGATGCTCGATGGGTTATTGAAACTCACCGTACTTGCGTCCACCGAATTGAGATACCCTATATAATTACTAACATTGAAATTGAATCTCATGAGACCAAGCAATAGCATAGCCAAAGCCATACCTATAAGTACCCATAGTACATATCTACATACCGTTCGTATCTTGTGCAACATACCTGCATAGATATACATAAAATATGTCGTGTATATATAGGAAGTTTATCATTTTGCAATCACAAATGAAATGTTTGCAAATGCCCATACTTTTCATACAATGGTGCTAGATTTTATCCTTAGATCTGCACCCTATGAAAAAATTTTGGTTATTAGCTTTGGCTCTGCCTGCATTGTTTCTGTCTACGACAAGCGCAAATTCTGACTGTGAAGATATGTCATTTACTGATGCTGATGTATGTATTAGTATCGAAAAAGAATCAAACAACAGTTTCCAAGTAGATGCAGATGTAACTGATGCTAATGGGACAGTATCTTTGTTGTGTGATATACTATTGCCAAACAACAACTTAGTAAATGTAGGTGCATGTAACGGTGATTTCACGTATAATGGTGATGACGAAAGAACTATAAAATTATATGTGAGAGTAAATCAACAATACAAGACTTTGGAAGCTACGTATGATTTTGATGAAGGAGAACGAACGAGCGGCAACAATAATGATGATGACGATGATGATGACAGCAATGGAGACTTAGATGACTTTGAGATAAAACTTTCTCCTACTACTCCAGAAACTGATGAATGGACTGATGTCACTATCGAAGCTATTGATAATGATGAAGATACTGTAGATGACTACGAAGGCACTGTAGTAATTACTGTCCAATACAAAGATGGATCTACGTGGAGAACTCTTTCTGATTCTAAGTATGATATCAGAAGCATATCACTAGATAGCAATGATGAATATGACTTTGATAACAGTGATAACGGTGAGATAGAATTTGAGATCAAGTTTGATGATGAAGATGACTATAGAATAGTTGTCGAAGATGAAGATGAAAATGTGGAAGCTAATAAGACATTTAAAGTAGATGATGATGGATCGTCCAATAATAACAGCAATGGAGACTTAGATGATTTTGAGATTCGCATATCGCCTACAAGCCCAGAAACTGATGAAACTATTGATGTCACTATAGAGGCTGTCGACGAAGATGGAGATACTATTGATGACTATGAAGGGACTGTGGTGATCACTTTCCAGTACAAAGATGGATCTACATGGAAAACGTTGAGTGAAAGTAGATATGATATAGGTGGTATAAATTTAGATAGCAATGATGAATATGACTTTGATAATAGCGACAACGGTGAGATAGAATTCCAAATAGAATATGCATATGAAGATGATTACAAGATTATCGTAGAAGATGAAGACGAAGATGTGACTGCGAGCAAACAGTTTGTCGTTGATGATGATGGATCATCCAATAACAACAGCAACGGAGATCTCGATGACTTTGACATAAAGTTATCTCCTACTACTCCAGAAACTGATGAATGGACTGATGTCACTATCGAAGCTATTGATAATGATGAAGATACTGTAGATGACTACGAAGGCACTGTAGTAATTACTGTCCAATACAAAGATGGATCTACGTGGAGAACTCTTTCTGATTCTAAGTATGATATCAGAAGCATATCACTAGATAGCAATGATGAATATGACTTTGATAACAGTGATAACGGTGAGATAGAATTTGAGATCAAGTTTGATGATGAAGATGACTATAGAATAGTTGTCGAAGATGAAGATGAAAATGTGGAAGCTAATAAGACATTTAAAGTAGATGATGATGGATCGTCTAGTAATGACGAAGATGGGGACTTTGATATTAGCATCAATCCAAGCAGTCCTGAAGAAGATGAAGAAATAGATGTTACGATCGAAGCACTTGATAGCGATGGTGATTTGGATGACAACTATACAGAAACTGTAAGATTCTCTATACAAAAGAAATCTGGTTCATCGTGGGTAACTGCAAGTAGCAGTGATTATGACTTGAGTAGAACATCATATACATTTACATCATCAGATGATGGAGAAAAACTGTTTACCAATATGCTTACCTTCAATAGAGAAGGTGACTTCAGACTCAAGGTATACGAAAGCAATAATAGCTCAGTATACGCATACCAAGAGATCGAAGTGGATAACGGCGGATCATCGTCTTCATCTAGCAATGGATTTACTAGCTCAGAAAGAAGCCAAGTAAGAGCTATCTACAATCTCTGGCCAGATCTTATCGATGAATTGGAAGATGAAACTCCTTCACTCAGAAATAATTCCAATCGACAAAACGACCAAGAAGATCTCTATGATGAAATGAAAAATATCATAGATGGTGACGATAGCGCATACGATGATTATGATGAATTCTTTGATGCATTTATGGATCGATATACTGATACTCTTCGTATCATGAACTAATCTCACATCACATAGTTAGAAAAAAGAGGCGCTCGGATAAAGAGGTGCCTCTTTTTGTATTTGCAGTGTTTGCATAAATCATTATGTTCTCTTCACTTTATCTAGCATATCTATCGGTATGGCTGTCAAAAAACCAAAAACTAAAAAGGGCAAAAAAGTTGTCATCAAACGCGTAAAACCCAAGACCAAAGCGCCTACAAGTACAAAAAAAGAAGTCAAAGAATATGCCAACAATGTGATCGGATCATTTTCTCAAAAAGGCAAAACCAAGAGATTGTTTGGTGCGACGGCAGTCACCCATCGAAGCATGCATACTCTTGCAGAACAGACTACTCGATCGTTTTGGATGTTTGTGGGTTCTGTAGTATTGCTAGTCGGCACACTTATATGGTCCTTCCGTATAGATGATGCAAAGCCTGATAATATCTTGTTTACTGGAGAGCTCGATATTAGAGATACTACTGATAATGAAGAAATTGACCTAGGAGAACCGCTAGATGAACAAGTCGTCCTGGAAAACGAAACCTATCGAGACATCATCCAAAAAAACATCAACAATCTCTATGCGAACGTCAACGACAATGACGTATCTGGTATAGCAAATTATTTTGATAGCTATATGCAAAAATCTGATATCGTTACTAAATATTTCACTGCACAAAGACTTACTACTCTATCACAATATATCCCTGGATGAATACAGGTCGTGAGTATTGATGAACTCCCACTTCTGAGATCTGAGAGAGTAAGAGCATCATACACCTTGCGTTATAGCTTGCGTGATGGGCAAGCATTTGAAGAAACATGGGAAGTAACGATGCGCCCACAAGATGGCGATCGAAAGATAGGAACTATAGGATGTGTGAGTAAGGGCTGTTCTGTACATCCTTTCTTCAACTTTGAAAAATATGATATCAAATAATGGAAGTGACTGAGATACTAGCTGACGTCCAAGAAGCGATACAAGAATTTCGTAATATACATCCTACAGGCATCTGTGTGATACGATGAGCAACGGCTACGGGCAAAACAAAGCTTTCTCTGGAACTAGCACAATATTTTCCTGTAGAAATAATTGGCGCAGATAGCAGACAACTATTTCGTGGGATGGATATAGGTACCGATAAAGTCAGTGAAAAGATTCGCAAAAAAGTAGTTCATCATCAAATAGATATTATCGACCCTGACGAGCATTATACTGCAGGACAATGGAAACAAGATACAGAAAACATCATAGAAAAAATTTTGGAGCAAGGAAAAATACCTCTGATTGTCTGAGGCACTGGATTGTATATCGATACGATATACAAAAATTTTAGTATGCCTGAAGTATTGCCAAATTACTCACTCAGAGACGAGCTCATGGCAAAAGAAGACAAAACTCCTGGTATCCTCCGAAAAGAATTGGCTGCCGTCGATCCTGTTGAAGCCAAAAGACACCATCCCAAATCGCTCAGATATATCATCAGAGCTTTGGAAATATATCATGAAAGTGGGCTGACTAAGACAGCGAGTTTTGTGTCACAAAAACCCAAACGACCGATCCTCATGATCGGACTCTGGAGAGAAAAAGAAGACACAAACGAGAGAATAAACAAGAGAATAGAGGAAATGTTTGATGAGTGACTTATCGAGGAAGTACAAAACTTGCTCGACCAATGATATAGCCCTACTCTCCAATCGATGCAAGGTATCGGTTACAAGGAAGTCGTACAATTCGTACAAGGCACTATATCCAAAGAAGAATGTATCGAACAAGTCAAAATAACGACGCACCAATTAGCAAAAAGACAGAGAACCTGGTTTCGTAGGTATATCGCTGATGCAGAAGTCGGGAGAGAAAATGTGGTATACAAAGTCTTTATGCTGACATAATAGTTTCTGTGTTTTGTTCTTCTCATTCGGATTTCCCTTCTCCATGATCATGCTGATGTAAAAATCAGTACTTTTGGTTGTGTACTATAAAGCTAGATGCATTGAGTAACCATGCTTCTTGGTATGGATGAGACCTATGCTCGATGTTGCAACCGTATCGTTTGTCATCTCTTTCCAATAATATATGATAATGACGAGCTGAATAAGGATGTGTGCTAAAATCTGATCCATGGCATTGCTGTAAGGTACAAAGAATATCTCACTTTGTTGTTTGTATAATATGACTTTTGTCTCATTGTGTGAGAGCCTGGACAAGCTGTTCAGCATTTTTTTTATATGCTTTTTGGAAAGCAAAAAAAAGTCTCCTATCTTGGGAGTTTTTTGGATGCATTTGTACTATACGTCCCATAGTCCTACTTTAGTATAAAATAGGGGGACTTTCAAAAACCTCCATCATGATATATTTCTGGTCTTTGGATTCAAGGATATGTTTTACAAAATATGACTACTAAAAAATTAAACATATAGTATGCATATTGTTTTTTTTGTTTTGTCACAAAACTTATATAATTTTAATCGTATCTTCGGCTGGGAATCTCACTTTTGCTACATGTGCGTATTTATCGTCCTCGGATCTATATCCCACCGTGGCCAATACAACACTTGCCAATCATAATTTCTCCAGACCCAATATTTCATCAAACTTCGTAGGTTCAAATCATTCCATAGGGCACGCATCTACATGTAATAATGCAGCAGTTTCCAAGAAAAATCACAATGGAATATATACCTGTCTACTCGCCCAGTGTTCAAGTTCTGCTGGCGTTCTACGTTGGATAGAGCGTATCATACCTGTTTGGTG
>CAZEYI010000034.1:0-8673 GCA_964516785.1 uncultured Candidatus Peribacteria bacterium | reverse complement strand
ATCAATGCGTTTACGATCATGATGAGGATGGCAGAACAGTTTGATAGTTTGTTTAAATAAAATACTTTATCCACAACTATATAGCAATGAAAAACTTTATTAAAAAAGTTTTGCAAGCAGACAATCGAGCGCATCATCATACTGCGCTCGTGCTGACTGGTATTTTCTTGTCTGGATTTATGGCTTTTTGGCAATTATTGATGCCGCAGATGGAGACGCATGCTGCTGGATTGGATTGTAGTATGGCGACGAATATTCAAGTACCTATTTCTGAATGTCAGGCGCTAGTGGATTTGTATACTGATACAAATGGTGATGTTTGGACCAACAATACTAATTGGAATACAGATACTAATGTTTGTCTGTGGGAAGGTATCGGATGTACTCCCGCTGATGGTAGTGGGTTTGCCCATATATACATTCTAGATCTTAGTGAGAACGGTCTTTCAGGACAAATCCCTGCGTCTATTGGTTCTCTTACTTTTTTGGATTATCTAGCACTTGGTACAAATAATTTATATGGAGAGGTGCCTCAAGAGTTGTGGACTATACCTACGTTACGTAGTGTTTCTTTGTATCGCAATGATCTTTCCGGGGCTCTATCGTCTGATTTCTCTCAAGCTATCTGATTACGCTCATTGTTCGTCAATTCAAATCCTGATCTTATAATAGACTTTGATACATTTGTTACGCTCAATCCTAATCTGGAATTCTTGAATATAGATGAAACATCCTTTACATGAGATCTCTCGAATATTGGCTTGTTTACATGACTTACTTATCTTTCTATTAATGGCGGCTTCCTTGGTGATGATGCTTCTGCCATATTATCTGGAATAGAAAATCTTTCATCTTTGGTTACCTTGAAGCTTAAGCGCTTGGATCTTACTGGCAATCTTCCTGATATCTGGGACAATTTTGATGATCTCGAAGAGCTTTCATTACAATTTAATAAGTTTACATGACCTTTACCCGATTCTTTTGCGAATCTTACTGGTTTATACAATCTGGTATTGTCATTCAATAACTTTGATGGTCCTATTCCTAGCTATTTTGCTGATATGCCAATTGTTAATACCAGTAATAACAAAAGCACTATAGATACCAATTGTTTTGATAGCACTATTGATGATGTGGATCTAGAAAATGCTTTGAATACTAATTTTGCTGGATGGAACAACCAGTTTAACTGTAGAACAAATGTTGAATTGAGCTGAGAAATACTGGGAACTGGTTTGACGGCTGGTAGTTGTTCTACCTATGAAATATCCTATGAAAATATCGGTCCACAGGTTGCAAAAAATCTCAAGATCTGACAGATATTTGATCCACAGATTATTGTGTGAAATGCTACGCCATCATATACGACATGATTGGTAGGCCGCGAGTATGGTACCGATGAAGATTCTTGTTATGTAGATGCTGCTCAGAATGGTACATGACCATACTATGCTGCACTTGAATCTATCGTACAAACAAACTATGGAGCTCCTTCTCTATATACTCTTATGGTAAATGGCTTGTGATTTACTGGTGCACAATATACTACAGAATTTGCATATTTTATGGATAATGGTTGTTCGTTCTTGTTTAGTACAACTGATCGTGCATTGTGTTTTCTTCTCTTAGGTATGAATGTCGATGAATTGGATCCTAGTTGTGGCGTAGGTGGTGAGGATGGGTATATTTGGAATCTATGAAACGTTACCTATCAAGCCACTGGGACTATTGATGTTGAATTGTGTTTGCCTGCTGATGTTACAGGTAGTGTGTCATTTACAAGTTTGGTAACTACTGCCAGTACCAATGAAAATAGTGATGGTGGTTCTCAATTCTTTAACTTTACTGTAACAAACAACCAAGGTAATACAGGCAACAATCAAGATACGGGTGATACTGATACCTGATCTACTCCTCCTCCAGTAGTGCAACACAATCATGGTGGTGAACGTTCTACTGTAACAAAAGATAAATGTCTTCCAAATCCTCCAGGAGATCAAAGTTCTAGCTATTATGATGGAGATTGTGGTAAACAGGAACACAATGCTGCTGAAGATATGAATGGATCTACAGCGAGTGGTACAGAAAACACAGATGTAGATGTGAAACATTTCTTGCCTGATGGATCTGTGATACAAAATTATATAGCCTCCTTGGCTGGTAAGTTGTCTGCAAATACTGAAGAAATATCAGCGTTCTTATTTGCTAAAGCAGCTGTTTTGACTGGTATGACTAACTTCTCTGATCTGAGACCATACGATGGCATCACGAGATGAGAATTTGCCAAACTCCTTGTATCTTTTGTAGAGAATGTTTTGGCTAGAAAGGCTGATCCAACGAGATTGCAGATGTGTAGTCGTTATACTGACGTCGATAGTTCGTTGGGCGATTTGCAACACTATATATACAAGGCTTGTATCTATAGTATGATGGGCTTACAAAACGATGGTACTACTCCATTGGATGTTTTTGATCCCTATGCTGTGCTTACCAGAAAAGACGTCGTTACTACTATCGATAGAATGATCAATAGCACTACAAATGACAATGCCGTTCCTTACTATGCAAAACACATGAGAGCATTGTACAATGCTAAGCTTATCACGGATACTGATCCTGATAAAGTAGAATTGAGGATCAATGCGTTTATCATGTTTGAAAGAATTACTGAACAATTTGATACCTTGTTTCAATAAATCATCACTCTTTTAATCGATAAAATCCTCTCATTTTGAGAGGATTTTTGGTAGGCTAAAATTTGACAAAAATAGGCTTGAGCACTATAATTGTGTCAGTTTTATTGTTAAAATCATTCGTATGCAAAAGTTCCTTAAAAAAGTTTTACAGGCTGATGACTGGGCTCATCATCATACGGCCATGATATTGGCTGGGGTTTTCTTGTCCGGATTTATGGCTTTTTGGCAGTTGTTGATGCCACAGATGGAGACGCATGCTGCATGGAACCCAAGCTATTGTCAAGACAATGTAGGTACATTAGCTATCCCAGTAGAAGAATGTGATACACTTGCTGCATTGTATCTACAATTGGATTTAGGAAATTTAGTGACGTATGCTGGTTGGTTTCAAAGTGATGGTTCTGATATTGGTACCTGGGAAGGTATAGATCTCTCAGGAAATAATATTTCCAGGATTTCTCTATTTCCTCAATGACAAGGAACAGGCCAAAATATAACATTTTCTGGATTCTCACAGCTTGAATATGTATCTATATGGAGTATGGGTGTTGATAGTATAGATATAAGTAATAATCTACTCCTCAAAGAAGCAGTTATTAGATATAGTCCTATTGCCAGTTTAAATGCATCTAACAACACACTTTTGGAAACCTTGGATATAGAAGGGAATTTGATCACATCTATCGATGTAAGCAATCTAACAAATTTAAAAACATTGGCTTTGAGTAATAATCGTATAACATACGTTGATATTACAAACAATATCGCCTTAGAAAACTTTTCTCATCGTGGATGAGCATGGTTTGATGGTGGTATATATGCATTAACAAGTGTCGACCTATCACAAAATGTAAATTTAATAAATGTTTGATTGTATGCGAATAGTCTCACAAATATTGATCTAAGCAATAAACCAAATTTGACGTATGTTGATATTCGTCAAAATGATATTACTGGATCACTAGATCTATCGGCATCAACACAGTTAGCGTATATAGATGCTGAAGGTAATGAATTTACAAGCGTATCATTACCAGCATCAACATGAATGAGTACTATTAACTTCACAAACAATAATCTCACTAGTATAGATCTATCTCCTATCGTAGGCTCAAGTTTATTTTATCTATACCTACAAAATAATTTTATTAGCGATTTAGGTACGAATTTTGATCAATTCTCAAGTATAGGTATGATGTCTCCACTATGAATGTTTGCCAATGAAATGAATGGTAACTGTCTAGAGGCAAACAATCTCTCGCCATCATATATATCGTTTCTTAATACTGAATTTGCAAATCGAGAATCCAATCAAACCTGTGGTAGAGATGTGTCAGAAGACGAATATAATACATTAGTTGCTTTGTATAACGCTACTGATGGAGCAAATTGGACCAATAACGATGGATGGTTAGAAGATAACAGCGTCTGTGATTGGTATGGTATCACCTGTGGAGGTAGCAATAGTTATGTACAAAGCATCCATCTTCAAACAAATGGATTAAGCGGCTATATTCCTCCTTTGCAAGATTTAAGTAATTTAGTAGATTTTTATGCTGACAATTGGAATGACGATAATTTGGCGGACAATATATTGGATGTAGATCTCGCAGCGTTTGCAGGTATACCAGCATTACAATGATTATCCATATATGCACCACATAGTGTTACAGGAAGTTTGGACAGTCTGGTGGTAACTGGCAATATAGGTACTCCCAGGAATCCTGTTATAGGAGTAGTCAATCAACTGAAACATATACAATTATCAAATCCTGCAACAGAGCCATTTACCTATACTCCTGCTCAATTGGCGCAATTTCCTGCATTAAATGCAGTATACCTTAAGGACAATATCTTGATAGGAGATTTGTGAGCGTTGTCCACAAGAACGGGCATGGAATATCTAGATCTCAGCTGTACAAATACCATTGAATTGTGTCAGGCGACAGGTAGCCTAGACTTTATCGATACTATGCCATTGCTCAAAACACTGAATCTTAATGCGCTTAATTTACACTGAACCTTGCCAGCAAGTATCAATACATTGGAACATCTAGAATACTTAGCATTAGATGAAAATTATTTTACAGGTTCTTTGCCAACATTGGATGCATCTACACAACTGATTGAACTCAATCTTAGTAATAATGCATTTCAAGGAACCCTTCCAGAATCATGGGGTAATTTAACAAATCTTATTGATCTGAGTGTATGAGGTAGGGGTATGCAAAATAGAGGTATTGTTGGATCATTACCATCATCATGGGCAAATCTTACTAATCTAGAGCAATTGAATATATCATTTACCAAATTGACAGGTCCATTACCAGCGAGCTGGAGTGCATTGACAAATTTGGATGAATTGAAAATTTTCTTCAATAATATTAAGGGAGAAATTCCTGATACATGGTCAGTATTTACTACGCAACAATTTCAAAGATTTTGGTTGCAAAACAATAATTTAGAGTGAGATGTTCCTACATGGATGGAGAATATGGATCAGATATTTAAGATAGAGAACAATTGTTTGAATCTTGATAGTGTTGCTCCTGCATCGTCTTTGGAATCCAACCTCAATGAAAATGCAGGATCTTGGACCAACCAGAATAATTGTCTATCGGATATGCTTATTACCAAATCTCTCAGCACCAATGACCTGAACCCTGGAGAAGTATTTACTATGACGATCCATTACGAAAACAATGGAACACAAAAGGCCCCACGTTTTGAGATCAATGAAGTACTTGGTTCGCATCTAGAATTACTTAGTAGTATCCCTTCTCAATCTTCAGCTATCGTCAATAAGCAATTTGGGACAGGTGGAGATGTGTGTTATGACGGATTGATGTATAATAATGAAGGCGCATACTATGATTATATGGCAGACGTATTGGCATGATACTTGGCATGAGAAGGACCACTGCCAGAAGAATGGACATCTCAAGATATTTTTGATGGTGCATTTATAGGATTTTTGTGAGACGCGAACTTATCGATTCAGGATTTGTCTGGACCGACGTATTTTAATGACCCATTACTAACAACAGGATGAGCATTGACCACAATATTGTGTGGAGCTGGGCAAGGTATTCAATTAGTATGATCACAAATTAGGCCACTATATGCCGATGTTGGACAACAGTGTCTACCATTGTTTGGTGTAGATTATAGATCATATCGTGATGAATGTGGAGCTGGTGGAGAACAGGGATATCGTTGGGATGTTGGTGATGTGTTGCCTGGTGAAGAATGAGAAATAGTACTTACCCTCCGTGTCGCAAATAACGCATCTGTATGATCACATGAAATGACTACATATCTGATTGTAGATGGAGAAAATGTATCTGACAATGTCGTGCCTCTTGTATTTATTGTAAGCTCACCTAGCAATCCTCATTGAGGAGGATGATCATCAGGTGGAGGTGGATCATCAAGCGGTCCAGGTAACGAAACTGATGAAGCTGCTGGTATCTGTGAAGTCAGAGACTGTAGCGATAGCAGCTATGATGATGTCTGTGGCGTATGTAATGCAGAACAAATAGCTGAATCTGTTGTCGAAAAACAAGAACATGCTACAGCTCCAACTTCATTTGTGCCAGATGCTGCAACCTTGGCTGCATATATACAAGCTGTAGGCGATGATATTCAGTGAAGTATTGAACAAATAGCCGCATTCTTATTTGCGAAAGCTGCAGGTCTGACAACTATGGCTGACTTTACAACCGTAAGACCATTTGATGGTGTTACGAGAGCTGAGTTTAGTAAATTGCTTGTCGGCTTCTTGGAAAATGTATTGGGTAGAAAAGCTGATGGTTCGAGATTGAAAATATGTTCAACATACAAGGATGTAGATAAAACATTGGGTGATCTAGAGCTCACTATCTACAAGTCATGTATGCACAAGGTCATGGGATTGCAAAACGATGGAGGTACTCCGTTGGATACATTTAATCCACATGACGTGATGACGAGAAAATATGTAGTGACTACTCTTTCTAGAGTCATCTGGGGCAACAAATATGATAATGGTGATCCATTCTATGTGAAGCATATGCAAGCGATGCAAGATGCTGGTCTTGTAAGTCTCCCAGATCCTGAGATGCCTGAGCAGAGAATCAATGCGTTTACGATCATGATGAGGATGGCAGAACAGTTTGATAGTTTGTTTACTAAATAACATATCTTATGCGAAAATCCCTTGCCTCGTGGCGAGGGATTTTTTGTTGGGATTGTTTTTGTGAAGATTTTTTTTATGATGTCAATGATGGAAGAGAAATTTACACCTGCGATGCAGCAATACGTGGATATGAAAAAGCAATACAGTGACTGTATCTTGTTTTTTCGTTTGGGGGATTTCTATGAGACGTTTTTTGAAGATGCGAAGATCTGTGCCAAGGTATTGGATATTGTATTAACTTCGAAAAATAGGAATGCTGACAATCCTATTCCAATGGCTGGGATACCCTATCATAGTGTCGATAAATATATTGCCAGACTGATTGCTCATGGTTACAAGATAGCGATTGCAGAGCAAATGACAGAACCAGTGCCGGGTAAGATTGTCGAAAGACAAGTACAATCCATCATCACACCAGCAACCTATATCGAAGAACAAAATAAAGATCGACGTTATATCGTGAGTATATCCTATAAACTCTACAAAGATGGTACACAGTACCATATCGCACGATGAGATTTTACCGTCGGGCAGTATCAGACCAAAAGTTTTGTGGATAGTGAAGAATTGATTCTTTTTGTCTTAGCATTGAAACCAGTCGAGATCGTTTTGGATGTAGATATGCCTGCTAAGGAAGATATCCAGACGAGAATACAGCTCTATACCAAGTGCTTGGTATCCGTTTATGATGTGCCCTATGATGCAGTGAATTTTGTCACACGTATCTGTCAGGTACAGACGATAGCCAGTTTCTGACAAGCCTTGGAAGAAGGGAGATTGGAAGCGTTTGCATTACTCCTCCACTATCTGACGTACACACAGAAAAATACAATATTGCAAGTAGCTCGCGTATGACTGTATAACCATACACTATATCTCAAATGTGATGCGGTGACGATCAGAAATTTGGAAGTATTTGCATCGAGTTATGAGTCCAATGTGACGCATAGTTTGTTCTGAGTATTGGATAATTGTGCGACAGTAGCTGGCAGTAGACTCTTGCGTGATATACTCTGACATCCGTTGGCGAATCTGGAACATATCCAGGAACATCAACGTCATGTAGCGTATGCACTCGAGCACCGCGATGATAGTGCTGAGATACATCGTCAGCTCAAACAAGTAGGTGATATTATGAAAGCAGTGAGTACGATACTGTACAAGAAAACATTGCCAGTATATTTTGTAAAGCTCAGATCAGTGTTATCGTATTTCTTCTGACAGAGTGATGCGAAAGGGAAAGTCTTACTCTTGGATAATTTGCAGAAGTTGTGATTGCAAGCAGCAGATGTCGATGCCTGTAGGCATGTGTACAATCACTTGGATCAGTTACTCAAAGACGATGAAGATGTAAACAATGAGTACAATTTTGTCCGTGATGGATTTGCGGAAGATATTGATGCTTTGAAGAAGATAGCATTTCATAGTGATGAGTTGTTGCTCTCGTATCAGCAAGAGTTGGTACAACATACGGGTATATCTAGTGTGAAAATTATCTATATCAAAAACCAGGGATACTTTATAGAAGTGACCAACAAGGATATACAAAAACTAGAAAGTAGAACATATTGAATGCTGGAGAAATGAGATCCCTCCACTGCGGTCGGGATGACAAATGTGTCGGAAGAAAAGTTTGATTTTATGCGTAGGCAGACACTCAAAGGTTCGCAGCGTTATGTAACGCCATATTTGGATGTCGTACAGCAAAGGATACTGGAAGCCAAAGATCAATTGATAGCAAAAGAATTTGCGCAATTGGAAAAGACCAAAGAATTGATCACGAGCGATCATAAAGCACTG
>CAZEYI010000033.1:0-8959 GCA_964516785.1 uncultured Candidatus Peribacteria bacterium | reverse complement strand
TACAATCCGATAGATACGCAACAAATTGCATTAGAAGCCAAAAAACCAATAGAGGCATTCCTCTTGCAGAAAATGCAATGAAAGAAAATATTTATCACGACAGGAAGATTGATATCATCAAAACATCATGAGAAAATAATACAAACGCTTGCCTATATTTGATTACAAGATAAGTGGATATATCTCATTATAGGCGAAGGGCCTCAGAAGAAGTTCTTACAGCATATAACAGAAAAATATGGGCTAAAAGATAATATAATATTTTTATGATCCCAAAAAAATGTTTTCAAATATCTGCAACACGCAGATTGTTTCTTGTATGCATCTGCAGTAGAATGATTCCCAAATGTACTGGCTGAAGCAAAAGAGATGAAGATACCAATTATTACTACAGACTTTAAAAGTGGGGCCAGAGAAATCATCATTGGAGATTACATCAAAGGCAATATCAGCTATCCATATCGCGGAGCATATGGAATAATCATCGACCCCAAAGATATAGTAAAACAATTGCAACCTCTCTTAGTAAACTTCTTAAAAAATAGTTAGAATACCTTTATTGTACAACAGATATGTCAGCGATTACCATTCAAAAATACGAGTATATAGATTCGCTCAGATGAATAGCCATCATATGAGTTATATTGTGACACCTGCATTTGATATGAATCACAACGCCAAAGATTTTTAATGTCTGAATGATGGGGGTGCCTCTATTCTTTATCATTAGTGCATTTACTTTGTGCCTGACATATCACAAGAGAAAAGACCTAGAGCAAAAACCAAATCTCAAATTTTACATAAGAAGACTTTTTAGAATAGTGCCTGTTTTCGTGATACTAACAACTCTCGTCTTCTTTATCATGAAACATATAGATATAGGTATAGCTTTCGATGGGTCCTTAATAAATCGGCTCACCCACATAAGTTTTACTTACTGATTTAGTCAGCAATATATGGGAAGTATGATGATGGGCGAGCGATCCCTGTTCAATGAAGTTGTATTTTATATATGTTTCCCCGCTATTTTTTTATACATAACAAAGGACCACAAAAAAACATTGCTATTTGCTGCCATGACATTTGTTATCTGCTATTTGTATAATATTTTTTGAAATAGCGTATTTGGACTAGATAAGAGCTATGTATATACAACGCCACTGACACATTTCTTTTCGTTCTCACTGTGATTTGTCCTGTTTGCATTCAGAGATTATACACTCCCCAAAGTATATATGCATATATTGTATGCAGCCAATATAATCGGCTTCATTATACTTGGCTATATACATATTTTTTATGGCATGCATTTATTTCCATTTTTCATAATAAATCTAGCGCTGTTGGTGTTTCTATGTGCAAGAGGAGGACTCTATACATTGATTACAAATCAGGTATATTCCTATATAGGCAAGATCAGTTATTCCATGTATCTTATCAACATACCATTACTGACAACCATAGGATATCTAGCTCATACATATACGGGTGTAGATAATACTCTTCTGCAAAATACGCTCTTAGTTATAAGTTCTTTATCTTTGCTAATCGCGTTGAGTTCTCTAAGCTATTATATGCTCGAAATGCCATCTATATCGCTTGGAAAAAAATATCTTCAAAAATATGATCTCACTTCTCTATAATATACAAAGCATCAAACCACCATAGTTTAGTACATAAATGCCAGTATGTCTAGAAAAAAAATCTACTTCAACCAAAAGAGTTTACATAGAGAGAGGCAGGCAGATACAGTAAAATATGCCTCAGAATTTTTTGATATAATTTCACCTCTACACCAGGCAGTAGATAATATCAGAACATTTAACGCACATCCATTGTATATGAGATTGATCGCTTGGATAGTCTCTAAAGTGCCTACGATCAACTTAAGAAAAATGCCTGCCATAGCATCCCAAGCAGATTATATTTATACGCGATGAGACATCCCACTATTTTCAAACAAGCCTTACATTATAGAATTAGACAATCCATATATACTGACATTCTACAACTATTTCGCCTTCAAATTATACAAACCGATTATTAAATACTTGTTGCAATCTCCAAAATGCAAAAAAATAGTATGTATATCTGAAGCCTGTAAACAGTCGTTTTTAGAAGAGATGGGAGCTGAATTTAGTCCTAAGACAGTAGTATTATATCCTATGGTTATGGATTATGTCCCCCACACTTCTCACGACGATAGTACGACGAAATTTATCTTTGTCTGACTCCAAGCTAAGTTAAAGTGACTGTATGAATTGTTGGAAGCATTTCATAGTATTGATAACAAAAAAATATCTCTAAGTATAATTGGGGTTCAAAATCCTGATTTGCAAAAAAAATATAATACCGACAAGAGAATCAAATTCTTGTGACAAATAGCAAGAAAAGACATATTGTATACGTATCTGCCAGCAGCCAATATACTTGTATTTCCTACATATTTTGAATCTTTTGGCGTTGTAGCTTTAGAGGCACTTTCTCGCGGATTGGGCATTATAACGACAAATGTATTTGCCTTGCCTGAGATATGTCAGGATGGCTACAATGGCAAAATTATCCCACATCCATATATTATAGCCAATAGACATGGTTTTGTAGATGTAACAAAAACAACGCTCCATAACTTTGTCAGCACATACCTATCTGATGAACACACAAACAAGAAAATGGTATTTGATATAAAGAAAGCTATGCAGCAATCCATAAAGGATCATGCTCTGTGGCAGCAGCATTCCAAAGAGTTATACGAAACTAAATTTAGTAAAAAAGCACGAAGCAAATCATTTTTATCGCTATTCCAATAAAAATATATGTGTGGAATATTGTGAGCTATATACAAACAAAATATAGATGGAAACGATCTAGATATTTTTCAAAAAAGTCTCCAAAAAATAACATCAAGAGGTCCAGATCACATCTGATCCTATCAAGATGGGAATATATTATTGTGACACACAAGGCTTGCTATTATCGATACTTCCAGTGCAGCCAACCAGCCATTTCAGATAGGAGACTATATTGTCGTCTTCAATGGAGAGATATATAATTTCCAAGCCTTACAAGAGATCCTGAAGCAGAAATGATACGTCTTTACCACAACTTCAGATACAGAGGTATTGTTGTACGCCTACCAAGAACGAGGAGAAGAATGTGTGCAGTATTTTGATGGAATGTGGGCATTTGCTATATATGATAAGACGAAACAAAGAGTTTTTCTTTCCAGAGATAGAATAGGTGAAAAACCGCTTTTATATTATTACGATCACAATATATTTATTTTCTGATCTGAGCTTCCGGCTGTAGTATGATTGCTCGATACAAAGGCGGTTGTTATAGATAAATTTGCATTATCAAATTTTGCTTTATATAATTTCAAACATATCCCATCGCCCTACACAGCCTTTCATAATGTGTACAAATTAGATCCAGGCTACAACCTATCTTTTGATATACAAAACCACGATAGTAAAAAATATAAATATCTGCAGATCAATAAGATTGCTATAGCATCTGACCCCATTCAACAATGTCATGATCTCTTATATAATGCAGTCCAGCAGACGTGTTTTGCAGATGTGCCAGTTGGTATATTCTTATCTGGCGGCATAGATTCGTCACTTATTGCAGCTATGATGAAGGATAGAAATATAATGACGTATTCTCTGTGATATGACGAACATGATGAAGAATTACTAAGGGCTAAGAAGATAGCAAGCCATCTATGATTACAAAACAAGCAAATATATTTCAAAGAATATTTTAACAAAGTTGACTTCTTTGATACGCTTAAAAAAATAATAAAACACTATGGAGAGCCGGTAAATCTGATGCAAATCATATATGCCGACACTATTCTCAAGGAGATGAAAAATGATGGCATCAAGGTTGCTGTATGATGAAATGGTGCAGATGAGATGTTCTATGGATATGATGGAATGAATACTTTGGCTTTTGTGAGTACGATAAAACAGATATTGGACACTATTTGAATAGGCAAAATACTGCCAAACAATCACCTCAAAAAATTTTTATACAACAACAACTTGAGTAAAATATATCATATACAATCTAAGTATAAGAAATTTATGTATGCTGATATCTTTGAAAATATAGCAAATGAATTGAGTTCACACACACTAATTGATATATTCTCCTGGCTGTGACTCAGGATAGAAAATGAGCATTCTATAACGATAGTAAACGATATTGCAGGCTCTATCAATGGAATGGAATTGAGAACACCTTTCTTAAATAAAAATATATTAGATTTTGCAACATCCTTAGATCAATCATATAAGGTGAGATCCTATCGTGATAAAAAAGAAAACAAATATATACTCAAGAAAGTATTAGAAAAACATCTACCACATGAACTCATATATCTTCCCAAGATGGGATTTGGATACAATATCAGATACGAAGATTCTATATTTAACATACAAAACAAACAAGAGATCAACTACTACTTTGATATCGTGCTTCCTCAGATAGATTTTTATGATACGGATGAAGTGAAGAAAATATTTGAGGCCTATAAGCAATGACAGAGGTCATATTTCTATGGTCTGCTCAATGTTATGATCACATGTATCTGGTATGATCAACAGTTTATCCATACAAGTTAAATGCTGACATCCAAAGCCCCCCTGATAACAATTATCATCCCTACCTACAATCGCAAAGAGCTTTTAGAAAAAGCAATATTGTCGGTGATCAATCAAAAAAAAGACATTTCTTTTGACCGAGAATTGATCATTGTCGATGATGGTTCTCAAGACGATACGAAGGCATATATCCAAAAATATCTGGATACATACCCACAACATATACAGTACTATTATCAGAACAATACGGGAGTATGATCAGCAAGAAACACATGATTGTCTCACATGTCTGCTTCATCAGATTATGTCATATTTCTTGATAGTGACGATGAGCTTATGCCTGATTGTCTATCACAATGTTTGACGTATATCAACAATCTTGATGATATACAGAAATCTAAAACCTTGGGGCTATATTTTCTTTGTAGAGATGAAGAGGGTAGTATATTATGAAGGGAGAAAATGCTCAAATGATGAACACAAAGAAGCTTTTGATATGATGATTTCCTGAGTGGGCAGATAGCTGTCGAGATGTGATTTATCCTAAAATCATACATATTTTTGCAAGATCCAAACCTACGTTTCCCAGAAGATGTGGTGACAGAAGGAATAGTATGGAGCAAGATGCGAAAATATATGGAAGCAAATGGATTAGTAATAACATTGCGGGATTATGCCGGGAGGTTATACAGAAGAAGCCATACTTGATACCCACAAATTACCAAGACGGTATCAGTTGAGAGATGCTTAAAAAATGCACTATGAGGAGAACAACTATTAGACTACATTGGTGACGACTTACTACAAAGAAATCTCGCAGTCAGCTATGCTGATCACTGTTTCCGTATAGGCGTAAATTATATCTTAGCAGGAGAAAATGCAAAAGGCAGATCTTTTCTCCACAGGAGCTTATCTCACAATATTTCCATCGCCACGATTATTATTTTATGTCTCTCATATGTGGCAAAGCCTCTTATTCGACGTATATATACTTTCTATATTTATCATGAGTAAACTTACTTTTGGCAGATGATAATCCATTGAGGAGCACTTTTGCCATTACATTTGATGCCAAGCTTATATAGTGCTATCATAATTGGATCAAACACAATTCTTTGAAAAGCAAAGCATCCCAACCTTATGTATTCCAAAAATCTATTCTTATAGAAGTATAGCCCTACATTGATCGGTCATCAATAACGTTGTATACATAGTACATTGTATGGGGCAAATAATTTTCTCAATGCATGCTCATTCATGATACCAATATTGTGAATATCAAGAATATTTTGAGGGACAAAAAATTGATTCAATCCATGGAGATTAGGTATTGTTATGATGACTGTTCATCATTCTTTTGCTAGATCAAAGTGTTGCTTGATAGCTTGAGTAGGATCATCATAGTGCTCAATAAATCACAATGACATAACTACATCATACGATCATGTATTCTTGTGCATAAATGTTGGATCAAAAAAATCTCCATAAAATATTTTTCACCCTGTTTTGTTCTCCACCATATTAGCAATAGCCTTATCATAGCCTTGCTTGCTGTACTCTATGCCGTACGGAGTATATCAGTATTTTTTGTAAAAGTGTATCAGAAAATTACCAGGAGCACATCATATTTCAAAGATATTTGCATATCACTTATGTGTAAGATATTTTTTACATAAAGCAAAAAATTCATAATTTTGTCTTCCACAAAAAAAGGAAGCCAATCGACTAAAGCTTCTGCTTTGGTCTGTATGTACATAATCCCAATGTTTTTTGATATCCTTGATCATACTAAGATTTTTTAAACAAAAACTCATTACATCATATACTTCTCACCTCTATTCATGCCAATAGACTATATCATCTTGTGCTATAATATCATATGATTTCATCATATGTTGCGTATTCATAAGGATATCAGCCCAATCGATCTTCTATATCAGTAAAAAAATTCATCCCACGAAAGCTCTTGTATGTATTGATATAGTGAATTGGATTGTGCCCTGTTGCCAGCAATCACATTACCAAGTATAATGTATAGATTGGCTTTATGATATATCTTGTTCGTTTATGTTGGCTGTATATCTTTTTGAGTGTAGCCCAAAAAGTACTTGTTCATTCTATCCAACGTGTACATGTATTATACAACGCAATATAGAGATAAGATCAAGGATGACCTAATCAAATTGTATGAGAAAGTCCCTTCCGCATATCCCCAGAGTGATGGATAACCCCTCGACTATAGACTATATCAAATTGCCCAAGGGAACTGACTTTTACTGGATCTAATATAGAACACATTTGTATATCTCGTTTTTCGAGAGGGATACTATATTTTTCTCTTACATTTTTTGCGCATCCAATGCTTGCCGTATCGACATCTATACTCAAGACTTTTTTAGCACCTAGCATAATGTATGCCAAAGACATAATACCACTACCACAGCCGATATCGATCACGGTCTTACCTGCTATATCTAGATGTTTTCACACAAATCATTGTAAATAATCCTGAGCTTTTTGGATCTGTTCGGGTGTCACGTTTTGCAAAAAATGCTCCCAGTTTTTCCCAAAACTAAATCATTCAGTATATATATCTTCATAGAGTTCTGATGGCATGAGAACTATAGTTACATAAATCGTCTTTGATATCGCTTGTCTAATAAGAGCAGTCTAATTTTGTACGTGTTGTATGCCGAATTATTGTGTGTAAAAACCATGGATGCGTAAAACCTGTATCGTTCTGCAGAGACAATACCTATCTTGGATAAATTGTCCAAGGAACTATATAGTTTTACACTGTACTGAGGGTCCAATATTCGCTTATCAATAGGTGGCTGAAATCACTTTTTGCTCCTATTTATTATTGCCTTCGGTACAATATCTGTGATGATATCCCTCATAAGTATTTTGGTCTTATTCCATGTTACTTTCCATTTGGTCGGGACCTTTCTACTCCATTCTATCCATCTTCGATCTAAGAAAGGACTCCTTACTTCCAGGGCGTGACTCATACTTGCTCTATCTACCTTTACTAAGAAATTGTCAGCCAGCGTATTGTAACATAGATCAAAATCTATGATTGCCTGCGTATAATCTCCACCAGATTTGTCCAAAAGATACCTAAGCTTATCGCTGGTTCGTTTTTTGTATATATCTGGTTTATACAGAGTAGATCAGCCTATCTCTGCATAAAATAATGCAGGGTCCAAGAGGGATACCCTTAAAGCTTCTTTGATTTTAGAAACCATAGATAAGTTGTCCTGAGTCTGAGGCACAATACGATACAAAATTTTTCTCAAAACCCTTGGTATCTGTCTAATAATCTCCATTTGTGCTGCTACTTGATGCATCATATAGCCACCAAATATCTCATCTCATCCATCGCCACTAAGGCTCACAGTAACATCTTTCTTAGCTAACTCACTGACAAACATAGTAGGGAAATTTGAATAATCACCAAATGGCTCATCATAATAATATGATATAGTCTCGAGTAATGCTTCAAAGTTTTTTTCCTCAAAATATGCATGATGATGGTTGGTGCCAAACTCTTTTTTGACGATATCTATATAGGGAGTTTCGTCATATTTGCCTTCAAATCATATAGAAAACGTATTGAGTTTTTCTCTAGGAACCCGCTTGGTCATTTCTGCTACCACCGATGAACTATCTAGTCCGCCACTGAGAAATGCTCAGACAGGAACATCAGATGTAAACATTCTAATCTTCACACTATCTTCTAACAATTGTCTTCATTCATCGATAAGTTGCTGTTTATCAAAAGTTGGTTTATATGCAGGTATTTCATAATGACGAGATATATTGGATGTAATACCTTGATCATTGATTGCTATCATCATACTATGTGCTGCTTCGAGTTTTCTAATATTCTTATAGATGGTCCGAGGAGCGGGGATGAAACCTGTGGTCAGATAAAAATCTACAGCCTCAGGATCAATGTTTTCTATTGTGGCTACAGCAAGATTAGGATATTGTAGAATACCTTTTATTTCACTAGAGAAGACGAAGGCATTGTTGCTAATAAAATAATATAGTGGCTTTACGCCAAGTCTATCTCTACTACAAAACAAGATTTGTTTAGCTTTATCATAGAGTACAAACGCTCGAAATCCATTAAAATGTTGGACACATTGTTCTCCCCATTCCATATAGCTTGCTAGTATTACCTCAGTATCTGATTTGCTTGTAAAAACATATCATTTGGCCAATAACTGATCCTTGATCTCTTGATAGTTATATATCTCTCCATTGAACACTATAGAGGCGCTATCTGTCTGGTGCAATTTTGTTTTTTCTCCGCTTATTTCGTTGTGTCCATTCCGGCTGGC
>CAZEYI010000032.1:0-9175 GCA_964516785.1 uncultured Candidatus Peribacteria bacterium | reverse complement strand
GCGTATTGTATATCATCTGCGGATTCTAATGCTGAACGGAGATTGCTCATTATCGGATATTATTGGAGAGAAGATAATCAAATACTTGTATATCTGCTGGCACGTGTTTGTATTTTTTTGTTTTGTAAGATTGTTTGTCTAATCGAATGTATGAGGCTATTTCATTATCTATTATTATATCTCCTTGTGTTTTGCATACATATACAAAGTTATGAACTATTGTGTTTGGAGTATATGCTGAGGGTCATGCAAATGTTTTTATAAATCTAGCTTCTATGAGTTTGACTCATAGTTCCTCTTGAAGCTCTCTTGCTAGACACGTTAATTCACTTTCTCACTGTTCGATAGTTCATCATGGTGTTCGCAACTCTTCGTGTCATTTTCCTATGACCATGAGTATCTCTTTTTGATCATTGAATATTATTCATGCTGTTCTGCTTTTGTATTTCATCATTTACTATCAAATGTTGAAAACGTCTTGCATTATTTTGATAAGTTCACCGTGAACTGCTCCATTGGAAGCAATCATACCTTTGAGTTCTTTGCTATAATCTATCGGATCTCCATACAAATCTGTAACAGTCCCACCAGCCTCTTGTATCATAAGATGTACTGGTGCTATGTCATGGATAGTAGTGCCTCCAAATATACATCCAGCCATAGTGCCGGCCGATACCAAGGCTCCCATGTATTGTATAGATGCAGCTGATGTTATTTTGTATTTATGGTCTTTCATGTATGGTCGCAAGTAGTTTATATTGTACTTACTGCCACTACCGGAAGCTGCGTTTATGTACTGTTTACTTAAGTCAGATATAGTCGATACATGTAGAGGTTTATCATTGCAGGTAGCTCATTTTCATGTCTCTGCAATATTCATTCTATCCATAAAAGGATCATATATTACTGACAATATGAGTGTATTGTGATGCAGTAAAGCTATACCGCATGTAAACGTTGGGATACCGATTGTGAATGACGCGGTACCATCAATAGGATCGCAGATCCATGTATATTCGCTTCCGGTTTGTATATGACTCTCCTCTTCTCCGCGGATGCTATGTGTAGGAAATTGCTGCTGGACGGCTTGAATAAATAATCCGTTAATCTCTTGGTCTACGTCTGTCACTAAGGTATTATCCGATTTTCGTGTCGTATTTTTGATTTGTAGAAAATTGTTTCTGATGATCTCTCCAGCTTGATATGCAAATTTAACTGCGAAATTCTTATGCGAGAGCATTATTATTTTCTCTTTGTTAAAGCTTCTATTATTCTTTTCCCTCATTGCTTTACTCTATATTGTATTTTTTCTGTTGTCGATACTCTTAAGTTTTCTTCTATAGTATCTGTTTTTTCTGTAGGTATATATTTTGAAAAATTTCCCATTTCATCATTTTCTATATGCACCATGCCTTCTACTCCATAAAATTCTTGTTTTCTTTGGTCTGCTGTGATCTGATTTGTCCCATTGCTTGTCATTCTGAATTTAGTTACCTGATTAAAATATTAGTTGTGTATAAATATTCGCGTTGCTAATATGCTGGCAAATGTAACCCGTGCTAGATATGGTAGCTGTGCGTATGCGACTCGTCTGATGCGTGATCGCATAAGCGCTATCGTGATAAGTATGGTTACAAATACGATGAGTATATCTATCCATCCTCGTAGCAGACTTGCTTTGGTAAACCACAGATAGGTAAACAAGAAGTTGCTGATCAGGTTGATGACAAATGGGATGAGTATTCGTACAGGAAGCTTTTTCTGTATGACTTGCATAAGTACATGACTATAGCTGATGGCTATAATAATATATAAGACCGTCCATACAGGTCCAAATAATCGTCCTGGCGGAGCTCGTGATGGTAGTACATAACTGACGTATGTGTTTGTGTAATCCATGTTATTCTAACCAGTGAGTAAAGTAATTGTCTACGATGCCTTTGATATCATCCGCCGTTTCATAGGGAAAGACTTGTAGATCTTCATTTCCTTCTAATATGGCTGTAGCTTTGGTCCCTCGTTTGTAGAGGCACAAGACTGGTATCTTACGAACAAATTGTGCATAAGCTATTTGTCGACCGACAGTAGTGTTTTGCTCGTTAACATCTGCTACGAAGATATTGGCTTGGTCTAGGAATTCAACTGACTCGTTATATATCTCATCAGATGTTTCGATGATCGTATCAGGTAGATAGTGATCGCCATTTAAAATTGTTCCTTGTGCTACCAATGATCTAAGGATGTCTTTTTGATCCTGTGTTACTATGTGCTTTTCTCTGTTGTCTACTGGAGAAGAGAAAAATATTTTTCGTTTTTTGGCTGCCATAGATTTGTTTTACTATTATAAAGAATCTCTATTATTGTGTCTTTGTATGTTTTTGGTAGGAGTGTTTTGTCGTGTGATCTGTAGGCCGTGCGATCTTTCTATAGGTTGTTGCTTTTCATCAAATTTCCCTGGTTTGTCGAAGGAAATACCATTGTTTTGTAAATGTTTTTTTTCTAGAGTTGTATTGATACGAAGCTCGTCTTCACGAAGTTCTAGATCATTTGGGTATTGTTGTATAATATCAAAGATTGCTTCTGATGTTTGTGACATAGAGATAATTGCACTTAATCTGGTTCACTGTAGTGTAAAGTCTTTGATAATTAAAGGTTCTTTTATCGATTTGTTGCTGCCTATATTGTCTAAAATCGCTCCTGCAGAACTGTAATCTGTATTGTCTTTGAAATAACTTGCTTTTGCTACCATTTTGCTCTTATAAAGATGTAAATCAGGTATCTTGGATTTGCTTTGCTATAGTGTCTCATCATTCTTTGACCACTCTTCCGTTTTCTAGCACGTATACTCGATCGATCGGGACATAGTCCAATATGCTGAAGTAGTGTGTGATGATGATGAATGTATTGTCAGGAGTGTTGTTGTCTGCTATGAGCTGAGCTACTGCCTTGAATGCATCGACATCCAGTCCGCTATCTACTTCGTCTAGGAAGATATAGGTGGGCTGGAGTAATTTGAGCTGGAGTACTTCTATCTTCCTCTTTTCTCCTCCACTAAATCCTACATTGAGATCTCTTCGCAAGAACTCTGCATCGATGTGGAGTTCCTGTAATAAGGGGATTATGATTTTTTTGAATTGGAGGAAGCTTTGTTGTGCCCCTACTTTGGCGCTGTAGATACTTCTGAGGAATTCAAATAATTTGACTCATTTGATCTCAGGGATGTTTTGGAAGGCTACAAAGATGCCTTGTTGTGCTCTCTGATGTGCATCGAGATCTTTGATAGAATTGCCATCGATCTGTATATCTCCATCTACTATCTGGTATGCGGGATGTCCCATACAGGTCAAGGCAAGAGATGATTTGCCTGATCAGTTTTTACCTAGGATGCAATAATTTTTACCTTTTTCAAAACTCACAGTTACTGTATCCAATACTGTTTTGTCTTGAATTTTTGCTGTGAGATTAGTCGTACTAAGCATTTTTGTGGCGACTAAAAAAAGGTCAAGGACCTTGGTGGGGATTTTATAGCGAAATCATCATAGATTACAAGTTTGTTCTTGTATTTAGCCACTAAAAAAGTAGGAGCATAGTGATTTATATTTTGATGTCGTCTAGTATGTGGTTGGTAGTTGTATTGGTTGTTTTGCTTTGAGTTGTTGGTGGATATATAGTATATCTTTTGTTACAGAAAAAATCTGCCAACGTTATAGATACAGCGATTGTTGAGTGATCGAAGAAGGACAATGTGTTTGCACAAGATCTGGCTACTATACAGATAAAACATCCTGTTTTGTCAGAGGTAAAAGCTGCTTTGCAACAACATATCGTGGGTATGGATGGGTTTATCAATGCATTGCTTCTATCTTTGCTTGTCAAAGGGCATGTATTGGTAGAATGAGTGCCGGGTCTAGCTAAAACCAAGACTTTGTATGTACTGGCTCATTTGTTGGGATTGGATTTTTCGAGGATACAATTTACGCCTGATATGTTGCCTTCTGATATTGTGGGTGTAGATATCTATGATTCGAAGACAAAGACGTTCGAAAATCATCCTGGGCCAATTTTTGCTCACTTTGTATTGGCTGATGAGATAAATAGAGCAACGCCAAAGGTACAGTCTGCTTTGCTAGAGGCTATGCAGGAAAAACAAGTAACATTGGGTGGGAAGACCATGCCGTTGCCTGATCCGTTCTTTGTGATGGCAACACAAAATCCACTCGAACACGAAGGTACCTATCCTCTACCGGAGGCGCAATTAGATAGGTTTTTGTGTAAAATACTGGTAGATTATCCTAGTGCACAAGAGGAAAAGGATATACTTGATGTAGTCTGAGATGCCGCTCCATCGATAAAAAAAATACTTTCCATCAAAGAACTGACTGCGTTGCAAAGGGAAGTAAAAGAGATTGCTATCTCAAATGATATTAAAGAGTATATCGTTGATCTTGTCCAAAAGACCAGAGTAAAAGATGCGAGGGTTTTGTATGGCGTGTCTCCGAGATGATCACTTTCTATTATGTATGCTGCACAAGCGTTAGCTTTGCTTACTGGCAAAGATCGTGTATCCAAGACTGAAGTAAATCAGGTTGCTTTGTTGGTCATGAGACATAGGGTTGTCTTACAGTATAATTCTAAGCTGCAGGGACATACGGAAGATGGCGTCTTGCTTGATCTCTTATCTGTATAATTTTTTGACAAAATTGTGTGTGATGGATATACTTGAGTATATTTAGTTTTTGTTATAGTTACGATATTATGAATAGTACTACTGGTAGAAGAAATGCCTTTCTTGATGATAATGTAGATCGAGATGGAGATATAGTAGATAAGCGTGGTAATCAAACAAGAGAAATAGATTTATTTAGTAATTTATCTGAGGATATTACAATTACCTCATTGGATCAAGCGAAAGAAGTGTTTTTGGATAAGGATCTTGCTACTATTAATGAGAAGAGATCTCTCTTGCAGTCCTTGTGATTGTATGTGGGTGATGAAAATGTTATAGAAGACCCAGCTACGCAGGATGTAAAAACAGATATCATGTTAGAATTAGCTGTCCCAGTTGCACATGGGCTTAGTGATGCTGATGTACTGAAAGTTTTTCCTAAAGTTTACGATATTCTCTTCCCGCCTCATTAAACTTACTTTGTAGCTTATTGTATAGAAAAATCAGGCTAAGGCTTGATTTTTGTTTTTGGCGTTGTTTTATGTGTCGTTTTTGTTATATCGTAGACTACGAAGTCATTTTACTATTGTCGTTTGTTGCATATGTCTGAAAAGCCAGTAGAACCACAAAGTATGTTTGGAACTGTCGTGCCTCACTCTATCGAGCAAGAGATTACACAGTCATATATAGATTATGCGATGTCTGTGATCGTATCACGTGCATTGCCAGACACTAGAGACGGGTTTAAACCAGTATTGAGAAGAATCCTCTACGCTATGCGAAATGTTGGTCTGAGAGCCAATGGAAGATATAGGAAATCAGCAACGGTAGTCTGAGAAGTGCTTGGTAAATACCATCCACATGGCGATAGTAGTGTATACGAAGCTATGGTGCGTATGGCACAGCCATTTTCACTCAGATATCCACTTATTGATGGACAGGGTAACTTCTGATCTATTGATGGAGATGGTGCTGCGGCGATGAGATATACAGAAGCTAAATTGACGCCAATAGCAGAAGAAATGCTCTTGGATATAGAACAAAATACGATTGACCGAAAAGATAATTTTGATGGTTCTTTGCAAGAACCTGTGACATTACCTACAAAATTTCCAAATCATCTCTGTAATGGAACGATGGGTATTGCCGTAGGTATGGCCACAAATTTGCCTCCACATAATTTGACTGAAGTATTGGATGCGGTGATGATGCTTATCGACAAAGAAGCTAAGGTAGGCAAAGACTGACAAGTATATGAAACTTCCGTAGAAGAAATTATGCAGATCATTAAGTGACCAGATTTCCCTACAGGTGGATATATCTATGATTCTGCAAATATTTTGGAAGTATACAAGAAAGGTAAGGGATCTATCGTCATGCGTGGTAAAACACATGTCGAAGAAGCGAAAAATGGGAAAATTATCGTGATAGATGAAATTCCTTATTTGGTAAACAAGGCTACATTGGTGGCTAAAATTGGTGAATTGGTGGTAGACAAAAAAATAGAATGAGTAACTGATATCAGAGATGAATCTAGCAAAAATATTATGAGAGTTGCTATCTACATCAAGTCAGAAATCGATCCATATAGTATCTTGGTGCAATTATACAAACAAACAGATCTCCAGAGTAACTTCAATATCAACAATGTCTCTCTCGTGGAGAATGGTTTGCAGCCAAGATTACTCAATATCAAAGACCTCCTTATGGAATTTGTGAGCTTTAGAAGATCTGTAGTGTATCGTAGGTCTATATTCCAGTTGGCTAAGGCACAAGATAGATTGCATATCTTGGAAGGTTTGAAAAAGGCTATCGATGTGATCGATGAGGTAATTGAAACCATCAAGAAATCTGATACAAAGCAAGACGCTAAGGATAATTTGATGCAAAAGTTTGAGTTCTCTGATAAACAAGCTGAATATATTTTGTTGATGAGATTGCAATCATTGGTAGGACTTGAAATACAAAAGGTTATAGAAGAAATTGAAGAAAAGAAGAAGTTGATCGCTTATCTTGAAGATATCATCAACAATCCATCAAGATTGGATGAAGTAGTGAAAGAAGAATTGGAATATATGAAAAAAACATATGGTGATGTGAGAAGAACAGAACTTGTCGAAGATACAAGTGTGTATAATCTCCAGGCAAGTCTCAAAGAATTGCTCAAGCAAGCTGATATGGTTAAAGAAGATGTGATCTTGTGGATCAGTAATGATTACCAGATCAGAGTCTTATATCAATCAAGAATACAGGTAATACCTGATGAAACGGTTAATTTGGTCTATACACACAACCAAGATAAATTGATAGTGATTACGGATCGTGGAGAGTTGGTAGTAGAAAGATTGAAAGATCTTGGACAATTTACTATGCAAAAAGAATCACTCAATCTTGCCAAGCACTACGGCCTCAAAGGTAAGATCGTGTTTGCCAATACATTGCATTTTGATTATAGTCACTTGGTATTCCTTACAACACACAATAACATCAAGAAGACGAAGAAAGAGCTTGTATTGTCATTCAAAAAATTCCCGACTGTTATCATGAAGTTAGCTGAAGGAGAAAAGATAGTGAAGGTGATACCTACGGATATTACTGATCATGTAGGTGTGGTGACACAGCAAGGATGGATGCTTATCTTCCCAGAATCTGATCTTAGACCTATGGGTAAGACATCTGGTGGGGTGAAAGCTATCGAATTGCAGGAATGAGATAAGGTAAATGATATGTTCTTATACCAAGGAGAGCCATTTGTTCTCGTCCATGGAGATAAGAAAGGAAAATTGCTCAATATGGAAGATATCAAGATATGGAGAAGAGCGAGAAAAGGTCAGGTAGTGGTAACTGGAAATGATAAAGTATATGGTGGTATTGGTATAGAAGAAGGCGGAGTAAGAATAAGATTTACTGATGGAGCTATGCAAACATTACACTCCAATGATATATGGTTGGATGACCCAGATGCTCCTATGAAGGATATGGTGGATAAATCTATCGATGTCATATATAGACCTTGGGAAGAAGTAGAAGCAAATATTAAATATAAGCTCGAGAAAAAGAAACAAGCTAAAGAAGCTCAAAAAGCTTTGGGCTTGGTAGAAGAAGCTGATGTAGATGGAGAAGATGTCGTGGAAGATGAAACTGGTAGCGACGAGACAACAACTGCATAATTTTTATCCCTGCTGTTATGGTTGATGAAATCATCAGTTCGAGTGTCTTTGTGAACAAGCCTAGCTGTTACTGTGGTGGGGTATTTTGTGCTGTATGCTATTATTGGTACACAAGTATCGGATCTCCAATCACAAGTATCCGGTGTATTGGGTGAACAATCTGATGCTATTAATAAGAAACTTTCATCACAGTTGGATGCTTTTCAGGCTGCAATTTCACAAAATATAGAAGATACACGTAGTCGTGTAGTGCGTATTACGGGTACGAAACAAGTACAGATAGAGTTTACCAATCCACTTGATCCACAAAAGATAGATACGCAATTGGGTGGCGGACAGGGATTGGTGCTTGGTGCTGATGGTTATGTACTTACAAATAAGCATGTTGTCCCTGATATTAAAGGGCTGTATACCGTAGAATTTGCTGATAAAACAAAGGCTACTGTGGAAGCATTGTGGCAGGATCCCTTTTTGGATCTAGCTATCTTGAAAGTAGCGCTTCCTGCATGATTGAGTGGGCTTAATAAAGCTGATTTTGTCGCCAGAGATACATTTGCCTTGGGACAGTTTTTGTATCGCGTGTCTTATAGTGCTGCAGATCCATTGGGCTTTGGGATAGCAAATCTCTCTTCTGAAATGGTGCGTTTTGGAGATAAAAAATTCAAACCATATATTGTGTTTGCTCAAGCATCTAAGCCTGGTCAAAGCTGATCTCCGGTTATTGGTATGAATGGAAAGATATTGTGACTACTTACGGCTACTGATGTAGCGAACCAATCATATATACTCCCGATCGATCAAAGCTTACTTGATATAAGTTTGCTCTATATACAGCAGTTTAACTCACTTGATAGACCAAAACTTGGAATACAATATGCTGATGTTACTGAAAATACATGATATGTGACTCCAAGTGGTGGAGGTATCTATGTTACCGATGTTTATGAAGATAGTCTAGCAAAAAAAGCTGGTTTGGAGGCATGAGATGTTGTGTTTTCTATTAATGATGTGATGATCACTCCAGATGTTAGTTTCTTATCTCAGTGGTTGTATGTGAAGCCTGGAGATACCATTACTTTCAAGGTATTGAGAAATGGTGACTATACTTCTGTGACACTTACCTTACCTCAAAAAGAATAATTTGTCATAAAAAATATATAAGTAAAGTAATAGTTGCTACATATGGGTTTGTGAATTGCTTTGCTGGGTATATGGGTGTATAGTTTTGAGTAGCATTTATTTGTCTATGCGAGACATGAGTAAACACTATGTGCCTGATTCAATTTTTGAGCAAGTAGAAGCTCTCAAGGATAAAGGTAAATTTGCCGAGGCTTTGGCT
>CAZEYI010000031.1:0-9297 GCA_964516785.1 uncultured Candidatus Peribacteria bacterium | reverse complement strand
TTCACATAATATTCCTTTTCTCGATGATGTTTGGGAGACTTGATACGATGCACAAACTGCCCGTCATTACTGGCGATGAGAAGTCATTCTGTATCTTGATCCAGCCTACCGGCCACGTGGAGCATGCTGACGTATGGACAATCTTGTAAGAGTGTTCTGTAGCTTTGGTATGAGGCTTCATCGACATCACTACTCGTGATCCCAGCAGGTTTGTGGAGCAAAACATAGATAAATTCTTTGACTACGATATCCTGTCAGGCTCGTGTGATGACATCGCCATACGCTATAGGATCATTTGGCTTGATTGCTTCGACGCCATTGACCAAGATCATTTCATTTTTGAAAAATGCATTCATTTCTCTCCTGGAGACGATTCATAAATTAGCCAGGTATTTGTCCAGTCTCAACATACAGTACTATTTTCATTGTAATAAAACTGCCGCTTAGTATACTCTTCCCCATAACAAAAACAAACAACAAAAAAACCAAAACAATCGCATGAAACAAATTTTGACCATCGCGTTCCTAGTATACTGTATGTATACCAACGCACAAAGCACCACTATTACCCGCAAGGGCATTACTATCGAATTATCTAGAGATACTATCTGGATAGTAGATAACACAGACAACATTGTCGTTGATTTTGATTATCTCAAGTCTACGGATAGGCCACGCAAGCACGGGCTATACCCAGGACAAAAAGCCCTCATCGTGCCAGCCAAGCCAGGCAAAAAAATTCTTGTCGTTCGCTTTGATAACGAGCTATACAGATTCAAACTCTGGATGCGCGGATCTGGAGCAGAAGAGGATTTTCTGGATGTTATTGCCTTTCGTTCAAAGTCCTGCAACTGCGGCAGACATTGACTTTTCTGGTAAAATGTCTACAATAACAGCTTAAAAACAAAAACTAAAAACCGGCCCGGAGGGCATTAAACACATGAAAACACCATTACTCATAGCAGTGTGTCTGCTCATTGTCGGGATGCTTCCCGGCCAAAAAATAACTCAACCCAAAACCATCTACTATGGACAAGTTCTCACAGAAGGAGAGCTCACCATCGTAGTCGAATCAAGAGGGGTTAGAGTAAATAACACCAGCGATAGTGCTAAGTATTTTGTAAACTTTGCCTACGAAAGATGTTATGCGATAAATCCAGCAGTAACAATTGATGCATGTGAGTATGGCAACATACTCTTCAAAGACACGGCATCTAAAAAAATTGTTCTCAGGATTGAGTTACCCAACGGGGAGGTGAAGAAATTCATTCTTTCCCCAAAACAATCCCCACCTCAAGTAATGCTTGATGGTGGACAGCTGCGCGGAGTATTCCGAGCAGCTTTTTTTATTGTTTTTTGCCAACATTAAACTATACTAAAGGCTAAACAAAAAACCAACGTATGCGTTACACAACATTAGCTCTTTGTCTATTTCTGTTTGGAAATAGCTGGGCACAAAAGGCAAAACCTATCATTGTTCACAACAATGCAGAGATGTTGATAGACAATCATATCTTTATTGTTTGTCACAATGATGGTATTACTATCTACAACTGCGACACTAGTCCCATGTTTCTTGAGGCAAGGGATACCAAACGCAGTTATCCGATTTCTTTTTTTCCTTTAGCCCAAGACGAATATAGACGACTATATTCGCATAAAGGCAAAAGACTCTATATTAGTATTGGATACAATATGGGGAATGGGAAAAAAGTAGTGATCAACTTCCAGTTTAAGCGGCCACCACGAAAACATCGTGTGGTCTTTTTTTATGACATTTTTTTGTCGATCTCTGCTTCTTTGTCTGCCATATATTGTTTGAGTGCGGCTCTTTTGAAAAAGTACACATACAGTGCTCCACACACCATTAAACCAAGCACTATATAACGAATATATTTGATTACTATTTCATAGTATTGTACAAAGACAACTCCGAGCACAACCATTGCTGTTGTCCAAAATATAGATGCGATGATATTGGATATGAGGAATGTCTTCTGCGACATGCGCATACTTCCCGCCAAGAACGGCACAAAAGCTCTCGCCATACCATGAAATTTACTACCCATCACCGCCCAAAATCCTCGACGATGAATTCATTTCTTGAGATAGGAAACTTCGGTTGTCCCTACACCAAACCAGGTACCATATTTTTGCAAAAATCTTTCACCAAAATACCGCCCCAACACATACGAGAATATATCGCCAGCGATAGATCCCAATATTGCTATGATGATAATAGATGCTAGATATTGCTTTCCAAAAAATCCTCCGACCAACATCAATATATTTTGTCCAGGGATCATGGTTCCGGCAATAGGTACCGCCTCTACTCAAGCAGACAGAAATGCAATCAGATAATTTCGATATCAGAGTGTATTGATGATAGATTCCATCCATTGGATAAAGAGAGTTATCCGCTCAGGCTTAAATATGCTCGTATAGAGTAAGAAAAATACAAAACAGAAAAACAATATGTTGAGAGCTATGATGCAGTAATGGATGATTTGTTTGAGTATTTTTATCATTTTTTTGTCGCACAGTAAAGCAAGCTGCAGGATATATTTTGCAGCGGGAATAACAATAGCTTATCGGACATTATTTTATATTTTCCCATACACCATAACATATGCTACGACCTTTTTGTTTCCACATCTTTTCATAGTTAGTTATGATGCCATAATGATCAGCTAGAAGTGCATCGTTATCTAGATCGTAGGTGATAGATATATTTTTTCGACCCTCTTGTGCTAACATCTCCACAGAGAAATCAAACAAGTCTCTATCGTCAGTTTTGAGCCTCAGTATGCCATGTGGCTGTAGAATATCTTTATACATTTTCAAGAAACGTGGGTGAGTCAGTCTTCTCTTAGCATCACTGTTTCTGGGTCTAGGATCTGGGTGTACGACCCATAGTTCACTCACTTCATTAGTAGCAAAAAACTTCTCCAAGTGATGAATAATCGTGCGCAAAAATCATACGTTTTTTAAGTTCATTTCATCAGCTATCTGTGCTCCTATTCGCATTCTATCTCCTTTGATATCAACACCGATGAAATTTTTGTCCGCAAAATGCTGCGCAAGTCAGACGCTGTATTCGCCCTTACCACAAGCCAATTCGAGCACTATCGGATTTTGATTAGCAAAAAAATCTGATCATCGCTTGCCTTTCATGTGTTCATAGTTTGGCTTGATAGGCTCAAGGATACGATCGTTGCTATGATTATGTACATATTTTTTTGCTTTGGAACGGGCCATAGAGTTGCTTACATAAAAACACTACGACCCATCATATATAAAATCCAGTTCCATATGCAAATAGATTGACAAAAGACAGATAAAAAGTATATTGCATAGACTATTTGTATAAAAAATCGAATACACATGAATATGCTATGAAAAGCTGAGGCTATCAACAGTGCTATAGATACGAAAGTACAGACAGCGCAATTATGTAAAGACATCATCAAGGCTCTCGTAAATCCGACAAAAGAGCTCACACTCAAACTTATACAACTCAAGGAACTCTATCCCGATAAATACAGAGAAGTAGAACCTATGCTCAAGGATTTTTTGTGATGAAATCAGGAAAATATCGATGTTATAGGACAGTACTTGATCAATAGCGTCCTCCACATAGGCACAGATATAGAGCATTTTCAAAATACATCGCCATCCTCAGACGATGTGTCGTTAGTGCCTGCAAAAGCAGCAATTACGCATATAGGCAATAGTATATTTGATGCCTCTAGACATGATTTTGTTGCAGACAAAGAATTGGTTTTTGCTATAGCTGATGCAATCAACAAGAAAGGATGATCATCCGATAGCTACCAAAAAGTGAAGCCCTACACAAGCGAGGACATAGAGTTTACCTACAAAGATAGTCTTGTTCGTCTCAAGATATCCAATATTATGCAGCAGATAGGAAAGCAAAAAAAAGGAAATCTAGGTAAGAGCAAAGAATGATATCTTGCTTTTTTGGAAGCACTTGCATCATATGGCTATCAACCTATAGTCATAGAAAAGCAATCACACGATCTATCAGAAAAGCAACTTCCTGCTGCGATAGCTGCTGCACTCTTGCCCATAGAGCAGAGCAGGTTGCCCCTTATGATCAAAAACGACAAGCCAAAATTATATGCTTTTCTTGCAGGATTGAGATCCACACTATCAGACAAAGTGACATCACAACACTTTGTGAACATCAAACCAACCAATCCAGATATTGCACAGCTAGAACTCAGTATTACCGTAGAAAATATCATTATCAAAAATACTGTATTCAATATCTACAATGCATTGAGCAAGTTATTTTTTGGTAAGATAGGAAATTTCGCCCCTACACATCAGCTGCTTGTCGATCTCACAAAAATGGACCTAGAAACTTTCCGAACCACATATCCGCTCATGCAAGAAATAGAACAAGACAAATCTGTTAAAGCCCCAGCCTCTGCAAAAGAAACTATGCAAACACAAAAAGAATTTGTCAGCACCCTCGATCTTCAGCAAGCATATATGGCTATAGTAGAAAAACATGGTGGCCGCCAAAATCTAGACCAGTTTTTTGAACATTACAATCTCAAGGAAGATCAATCTGCTATCAAAAAACTTCAAAACTATAAAGTTATATTACGACAATTTATTACAGAATTGCAAAAATTTACAAAGAACAAAGAATTGGTGGAGGAGGTAAGAGCATCGATAAAGGCAATCACAGACAAAGAATTGCGCGCTGCATACAACTATATAAAAGAGCATAAACACGCAGGACCGATACAAATGATTATTGATATAGTCAAGAAATATAATGATAGAAAATAATGAGATCGTATCATCCGAAAAACTATGTGGAGAAATTTACGAATTGTGTAAACAGATTTCTGTTCAACAAAAAATTATTATGGATGTCTTGAATGCTGAATTTCCTACATTTTATACAGACAATAAGGAACAGCTAAGAAAAAATAATAAATTATTAACTCGTTCAACTCAGGCAGTAAAAGAGGGGCGATCTATTCGCGACAAAATAGGAGAAGCAAACGAATTGCTATTAACATATAATGAAAACTCCGATCCATTAATTACAGCATTACAAGACTCTAAGCTAATTGACTGACTAAATTACTATCTTAAGTGATTTGTAGGCAGTCGTGAAGAATTAGAGGATTTGGTGCAAGATTGTATATTAAAGGCTTATGAAAATCGTCATGATCGAAACCCATCCAAGTGAGCACCTAAAACATGGATATACAAAGTAGCTTACAATACAGCCATAGATTATTCTAGAATACATAAAATTCCTATGTCTACAGTAAATTCAAACATTTCTGATGAGACACAAGATGAGTGGATAGCAAGGAAATCTGAAGTTTACGTAGCCTGAATAGAGGATATCCTTGTAGATGGAGAAAGAAAAAAAATATTCTTCAAGAGAATAAATATTCTTCTCGATACCGTATTAGAATGAGAGGAAAAAAAACTATTGTTAGCAATAGCAAAGTGAATGAAATACGAAGGGATTGCAGAAGAATTTGATCTACCTTTAGGAACAGTAAAAGCACATATATTTAGAGCCAGAGAAAAAATGAGGCCACATCTAGACAAGCTCAAGGCTGATCTTATCAGCTAAGTCTTGCAAGCCAAAAGAAAATCTCTACATCATCCATATTTATTAGATATATCTACAATGAAACACGAGGATATATATCTATGAGTAGTGCAGGTCAGTCCTGCAAAAATATGAGTAGAATGTCACAATCTTTCTGAACAAATATCCAAGAATCAATGATTGTTGAGTCAAATAATAGAGTATCCCACACATGACTATGAGAGAAATCAAATGACTCTCGCAAGATGATTTTTGTCCGACATACATAGTTTGTATACGCATATAGATAACGAACCTTTGAAGTATATAAGTAGAGTCATGACATATGGTCTTAAGTACTCTAGAGATTATGCAAAAACAAAGATTACGGCGAATGCCACTTCAGAAGATCCCAACGATAGAGTTGATCTCAAGATAAACGAAGAGCTATGGGAATATTATAAGACCAAGGAAAAAGAATTATTGGAGAAATTTCCTAATATCAAAGAATATTTCAGGTCCTCATGAGCAGCCAAGCCATGACAAGACGATAGCAAGAGAGACTTTATACCAGAAAAACCATTAGCCCTAGAACTCATGCACCAAGGGATAAAGGCATATTTATCAATACCAAAAGAAATTAGGGACGGGAGATTAATAAGCCCAAATTAACTGCACTAGTATACTACAAAACCCTCTCCTTATACTCCTTAGCCACCTGTTCCACAAATTTCTGCGCATCCAAAGTCTCTTGTGCCTTTGTCTTAAATACTCTGATAGAAACGCTCTTATCGGCGACTTCTTTTTCTCAGACGATCACGATATATGGGATCTTCATGAGTTCTGCATTTCTGATTTTTTTGCTGAAACTATCATCGCTATCATCTATTTTTACTCTGAGATTTTCTGCTCTGAGTTTGTCGCTAAGTTCTTTTGCGTAGTCGTTAAACACATCAGCTACAGGCACGATCTGTACTTGTGTAGGAGATAACCATACAGGGAAAGCTCCAGCAAAATGCTCTATCAAAAAACCGATAAATCTTTCATGTGTACTCAGTGGTGCACGGTGGATACAGATAGGAGTTTTGTCTGTGCCGTCTTTGTCTTTATATGTCAGATTGAATTTTTCTGGTACTGCGAAATCCAATTGGTTTGTCGCAAGTGTAAATTCTCTACCGATCACCGACCAGATCTGGACATCGATTTTTGGCCCGTAGAAAGCGGCTTCATCTTCTGCTTCAAAAAACGGTACACCAGATTTTTCCAATACTTTTCTTACTTGATCTTCTGTTTTGATCCACAATGCCGCGTTGTCGATATATTTTTTACCGAGTCATTCTTTGCTGTGTTTACTCAATCTCATCTGATATTTTTCGATCCCGAAAAGCTTGAAGTAATACAAATACATTTCGATCACCTTGATAAATTCTTCTTCAAACTGATCCTCTGTACAGTAGATATGAGCATCATTCATACACAAGGAACGTACTCTCATCAATCCAAACAACGACCCACTATCTTCGTATCTATAACAATGTCCATACTCAGCAAATCTGACTGGCAAGTCTCTATAACTCTTTGGTAATGCTCCGTACATCTTGTGGTGATGGGGACAGTTCATAGCCTTGAGATAGTACTTCTCACCATCCATATCCATAGGTGGGAACATGCTCTCTGCATAGTATGGTAAGTGCCCTGATCTGAGATACAATTTATCTTTGGCGATATGTGGAGAGCGAACTCTTTGATATCCATATTCATATTCTTTTTCTTTTGCGAGCCTTTCTAGTTCCTCTACCATCACCGCACCATTTGGCAACCAGAGTGGCAATCCAGGGCCTACTTCATCATCAAAAGTAAAGAGTTCTAGTTTTTGCCCCAATACTCTATGGTCTCTTTTCTTTGCTTCTTCCATCATGGCAATATGTTCTTTGAGAGCGTCTTTGGTCTCAAAGGCAAGTCCATAAATTCTGGTCATCATAGGATTGGTATCCTTAGCTTGTCGATATGCTCCAGCTATTTTTTCCAAGGCAAAAGATCCGTCAGGGATGTCTTTTGTATTATCCACATGTCCACCTTCACAGAGATCTATAAAGGTAACAAATTGTCATTCTTGACCAACAAGTTTGGATATATTTTTATAGTACTCTACGTACTCAGGCTTGCATGTTTTTTCCAATCTTGGCAACATCTGAGCATCCACATAGTTGTACCAAAACGTATACACCGCATCTTTATCTTGAGCAAAAAACTTATCCAATAATTCTACCTTAAACTGCTGATCCATAGCTTTGACTATTCTCTTAGCATCTTTGAGATCTTTGGCTGTATAGGAAGCAAATCATTGTCATTCTTTGGCGATACCTTCCATAATTTTTTGTAAAGGTTTCATCTGTTCTTCGCCAAATTCCACACCTTCAGACAAGAGCATATCGTAATAAAATCCATTATCGACAGCTGGTCCCGTTCCAAGTTGTACCGCAGGATCCAAACTTCTTTGTACTGCTTGCGCCAAGATATGTGCAAGACTATGACGTGCGTGAGCTAATTCCATGATGTCCATAATAAGTAAGTATAAATATTTATGCTAATTCTTTTCTCGACAAAGCTATATATTCCGTGAGTTTTTGATAGTGATTCTCACATTCATTCTTGCATAGTTCTAGTGACAGTATGCTGTGTTTTTCTTCCAATTTTTTCTCTGCCTGGTCGAGTGCTTCCAAGAAGGTCAATCATCTTTTGGCTATTCCATGCATATAGACGAGGAATCCGGTCGGATGACAGAAGCGATAACAGTCCGCATTTGCACAGATCTCTGCTTCTAGTGATTGATATGGTGTCGTGCCATGATGCGCAAGTATGCAGTGGATTACTTTATCTATCGTTTCTTGGTCTACTCATTCATTTTGCAAAAATATCGTAGCTGCATCAGCTCACATTTGGATATGTTGCTCGAGCCTTTTTTCTACAAATGCTTGCCCTATTTTTAGATCCATGAGATATACTCAGAGTAAGACTATGTCGAGATCTCCTCATAGTTGCGCTACTATTTTTTTCGCCATATTTTCAGATATAGCAAAATGTGCAGGGATAGGTAATCCGTATTGTTCTATCTCTGCCAGAGCATATGCCCTCCCTTTTTCTAATACCTCTTTTGATACCATCGTTATTTTACTCTAAACAAAACACTCCCAGGCGGGAGTGTATGCATTTTCATAAATACACAAGCCTCCCAATTACTGGTTTATCGTAGTGGTCGTGCTTGTGGTTACAAGATGTTTCATAGCAAACATATAATCTTTCCTATAATAATTGCAAGTCACAACTATTGACATAAGGCGTAATAAGGATAAAGTATATGCGTTTATTGATAAAGCAATACACATGCCTTTGTCTCCAACACCTGATACTGCGTATATACGTATCCTTGAACAAGGGAGAGAAATATCTGTGGACAAAGCAAACACTGTATTATGGCAACAAGCACTGCATGATACGCTTGCTATCAAAAGTAAATCAGCTCTAAAGTTAGTTACAGGTTGAGGTCAGGTAGTGTCTATGCATCCAGCAAAATACAAACAAGTGCTTGATTATCATCGGAATTATAAAGCGCTCAATAAGCCAGAACACGACCTCCTCATGCAGATATATAATAATACTCTCCAGAGATTGGAGTGCATTATAGGAGGTGGATTGTCCTATAAAAA
>CAZEYI010000030.1:0-9301 GCA_964516785.1 uncultured Candidatus Peribacteria bacterium | reverse complement strand
TGTATATCACTAGAGCCACCTGCTGCAGCAACATATACTAACTGGTTGTCTGAAGCAATACCAAGCATTTTGGTATTCCATGCTGTTCCATCATCTACTAATCCTGTCGCGATATAGATATTGCTACCTGAATTAACAGTGAACAATACGTCACCATTTGATGTGCCATCATCTGTAATGACTAATTGTTGTAAGTGTTGGATGAAGTTCACAATATTTGCTTCGATATCTGCTGCGTATATTGCGAATCATGTTGCTAGGATAGCTCCTGCTACAAAGAGCAAAGTGTTTTTAAGAAATGTTTTTTTCATTATAATATTTGATATATAGAGTAAAAAATTATTGTTGCGTAAGAATATCTAATGCTCTCTTACTTATAATAAAGACATATCATCTCAACTCCTCTTGTCATGGGACATGTGTGGTTTTTATAATGCCATCTGCTTGAAGTTGGGCTATATGATTACAATAGAAACATGCTTCGGTACCTTTCACTGTTCACAAGTAAATCAATCTACTCATGACTGTAGCAAATTCTTCTCTCGTAACGATTCTATCGGGATTGAATATTGTATCGGGGTTTTGTCCATCTGGTCTCATTCCCATAAGTCCCAACTTACATGCCATGTCTATGTATGATTGTATCTCGGAGGATTCTTTACTAATGTCGCCAAATATACACTTCCTATCCATAGCAGGCTGCTTTCCTAGTATCTTCACAGAATACTCTACCATCATTTTGGCTAAATATTTTCTCAATACTGGTGAATATAGATCAGCTTCTTGTATGGTATCTTTCGTAGTCATACCTACATTTCTAGCAAACACATATGCTTCTACCAGCTCTCTGGTATAGCCAGGACCTCATCCGTCTCTTGTGTCTTCGACAATCTGGTCTACTTCATCATCTGTCGGTATAAATTCGGTCACAACGTCCTTATTTATAATTTGTATCTGGACTTCCTGTTCTTCTGTAGGTTCGTCTTTTTTATCTTCTTCTTGTTCATTGTCTCTAGGCTCTCCTCATGATCCAGCTCAACCACCTCATCCTCAGCCGCCAGAGGGTTGTGGAGTAGGACACGTAATTATCAAGCCTGTACCAATTACATTTGCTACGCCTATCACATTATCTACTACAAATCATGAAACTTGTCATCCATCAAAATGTAAACTTACATCAAATGTTTGGGCATAATTATTGTTGGCAGTGTCTATATCGACTCACGCTATCAACTTGTGTGTCATGCCACTAAATGTGTGTGTCACCTGTCCATATATAAATGAACCAGTGCCAGCATTACATGATGTATATAATCAACCACTTATAGCCAGCGAGTTATAAGAGCTATCGAGAGCCTGCAGTTGCGTGAGAGAATCCTGATCCAACGGCCAAAATATTTCACCTCTAGCAGGATTGACATATAGTCCTCTTAACTGATGTGTTAAATTTAAAGTCGTAGGAGATATAGAAACAGTATACGAGCCTGTGACCCCATCTTTCCATAATAACAATCCCTGTACTCACTGTCATCCATACATCCAATTAAGATCAGCGTATTGAGATTCCAACCCAGCAAAATAACCTGTAAACACAGATGAATAATCAGAAATAGTTATGGCAGACACTGTTGACATACTCGCTAACAAGAGCAGAGGTGTTAGCAACCGAGCTTTATTCATATGTAAAAAAAACAGATAACTAAAAACACACAAACGTATTATAGAAATAGGTCTCTTTGTCAAATATTTGAAAATCAATTCCCCATAGAAAAAAGCACCCGGCCGGGTGCTTTTTTTTAATCATATATCAAACAACAATTATAGTTTTCCTTCTTTCTTTGCTAAATTTCTTGCTTGATCAGTAAGATATTTTTTTCTGAGTCTAATGTTCTGTGGCGTGATCTCGATAAGCTCATCTTGTGCAACATAACTGAGTGCATCTTCAAGTGTCAAATGGATAATTGGCGAGATACGCATCGCTACGTCGTTACCTGAATTTCTCACGTTGGTAAGCTGCTTGTTTACTGTTAGATTTACTGACAAATCACCTCATTTTAAATGTTCACCAACGATCATACCTTCGTAGATCTGCTGCGCTGGATCCACAAATACTGGACCACGATCTTGGAGTTTGAAGATACTGTATAGCATTGCTTGTCCAGTATTTCCTGATATCATAGATCATACGCTTCTCTTTTCGATATCTCCTCTGTATTCATCATAATGTGAGAATGAAGAATACATGATACCTTCACCCTTAGTGAGCAAAATAAACTCAGATCTAAATCCGAGCAATCATCTCGTAGGAATTTCAAATTCCAATGTCGTCAAACCATTTTCTGAATTCATGGCTTGCATCATACCTTTACGACCAGCCATCTTTTCGATGATAGTACCTGACAGGCTATCATCAACGTTGACGATAAGTTGCTCTATAGGTTCCAATTTTTTACCACCTTCTTCTTTGAAGATAACTTGTGGTGGACCAACTTGCAATTCTCGACCTTCTCTACGAATAGTTTCGATAAGTACAGACAAGTGCAATTCTCCTCTTCCTGAAACAACAAATCTACCGTCTTGGTTTTCTACCTTGAGCCCTACATTTACTTCCAATTCCTTGGTCAATCTTTCGTCCAAGTTTCTCGTGGTCATATACTTGCCTTCTTTACCTGCAAATGGAGAGTCATTAACCATGAATTCCATACGAAGTGTTGGTTCGTCGATAGAAATACCTGGCAAGGCGACTACGTCACCGACACCAATAGTTTCTCCTACGAAAATATCTGCTATACCTGCGATGGTTATAATATCTCCACACTGTGCTTCTGTTGTTTCGACTCTTTGGAGTCCGAGAGTAGTAAATATCTTAGCGATTTTCCCAGTTCTCTTCTTGCCATCGTTGGCTATAACGGTTACGGATTGACCAACCTTAGCATTCCCCTCATAGACACGTCCGATACCCAATCTACCGAGATAATCATCATACGCCAAATTTGCTATCTGCATACGGAATGGTTTGTCAGAAAAGTCTGCAGCAGCTGGTACATGTTCCAATATCGCATCAAACAATGGCGTCAAATCCTTTTGTTCGTCAGTAAGATTTTTCATAGCAAAGCCGTTTTTGGCACTTGCGTATATTACAGGGAAACTTGCTTGTTCATCATCTGCTCCAAGGTGTATGAAGAGATCAAACAATCTATTCATTACTTCTTGTGGTCTAGCAGTAGGCTTGTCTATCTTGTTCAAAACAACGATAGGTTTGAGACCAAGTTCCAATGATTTCTTCAAGACAAATTTGGTCTGTGGCATAGGTCCTTCATATGCATCTACAACTAAGACGACACAATCCACCATACGCAAGACACGTTCTACTTCACTTCAAAAATCAGCATGTCCTGGAGTATCGATGATGTTGATAGTTTCGCCATTGTATTTAACAGCAGTATTTTTTGCATAAATAGTAATTCCTCTTTCACGTTCTTGATCATTCGAATCCATAACCAGGTGCTGATCAGCAGCTTGTTTGAGTGTACCTGATTGTTTTAATAATTGGTCAACCAAGGTCGTTTTACCATGATCAACGTGCGCGATAATTGCGATGTTTCTAATTGCCATAGGAATGGTGTGGGTGTGATAAAAAACAAAAGCCCCCTGACAGGGCTTGATTGATTGTTGATATAATACAGAAAGTACCTGCTTTTTCAAGTGAGAGTGATGTTTGTTCTTTTTGTTATTTTTTTATGATCATAACAACAGAAAAAGCCGCATCATACCGAGCGGCTTTTTTGTATAAAAACTATATATTAGATCTTGTCGTATTTCTGTGTGATAATTTCTGTTTTTACTTTGCTTACGACGTCTTGTACTACTCATACCATGATCACGATACCAGATCCTGTAACCACTGTTGGTACTGAACCAAGTGCCATTACGATATCTTGGATAAACGGTATCAAGTTAATGAGGTAGGTATATGCGCCTACAAAGGCCAAACCAATACCTCCCCATAGACACAAGTGCATGATGACCTTATTGATATACTTAGCAGTTTCATCACCTGGTCTGATACCTGGGATAAATCCACCTCTTTTTTGGATATTGTCGGCTATTCTTTCCGGGCTAAACACGATAAGCGTATAGAAGAATGTGAAGACAATAATAAGTACAAAGTAGAATGCAATTGCCAACCATGCTGGTTGTTGTGCATAGATATTGAAGTTGGCTTCTATCCAGTTTGCTACAGCCATCAAGTTTATATTTGTAGGCTGGAACTGTACGATCAATCTAGAGAACAAATATGGGAATGTAACAAAGGCGATAGCGAAGATGATAGGCACCATTCCTACTGGATTTAATGGAATAGGAAGTGTAGATGTTTCTTGTACCTTGCCTTGTCTCGCATAGACGATAGGTATGTTCTTTTGTGACTTGAGGATGAATATCGTAAGCAATATAAGACCCAATACAACAACCAACATAAAGGCAGCTACACCTCGTGCACTTGCAGCACCTGCAACACTTGTACTAATCTGCTGTACCATACCTGATACTATAGATGCGAAGATCAAGAATGAGATGCCGTTTCCAATACCCTTTTCTGTAATCATCTCACCCAAGTACATCAACAACAACGAGCCGACAGTAAGAGCAAATGCAGACAATAATACTGTGCTGATAGATGATGTGTCTATCACATTACCACCAAGAAGGTAGTTGATGAAGAACACCATACCAATACCTTGTAGGAAGGCTAATGGCAATGTGATATATCTGGTATACTGACTGATTTTTTGTTGACCAACTTCACCTTGCTCTGTCAGTTCTTCCAATGATGGGATAACTTGTGTCAATAACTGTATGATGATCGATGCGTTGATATATGGAGCAAGTCCTACCGCTATGATAGAAAAGTTTTCCAATGATCCTCACAACAACATCACAAAATAACCCAATCCTGATGTTTCTAATGTTTGGTTTACTAACTGACCAATATCTACAAATGGGACAGGTATCAATACGAGCATTCTGTATACCAATAATGCACCAAGCGTAAACAAAAGCTTGTTTCTAATATTTTTGTTGGTAAATAATTCTTTAATAATACGTACAAATCCAGACATGATGTAAGCCGTGATGATTAAAAAAGAAAATCATCGTGATGATGATTATTCTTCAGTTTCGGTTGTTTGTTTTGGAGCAGTACCTCCTGCACTATTTATCTTTTCGATAGCAGATGCTGAGAACTTTTCGATACCTTCAAATGTAAGTTTCTTAGAGAATTCTCCGTTTCCAAGTATCTTTACAGGAGTATCTGTTGTCTTGATATATCCACCGTTTTTGAGGATTTCTTTGGAAACCATCTTATCTATAGATGCATCTGTCTGCAAATCTGAGAGATTGATGATAGCATATTCGGTAACAAGTTTGTAATGTCTCTTGAAACCTTTTGCCTTTGGCATTCTCATAATCAAAGGAGTTTGACCTCATTCGAAAAATGGTCTCACTGTTGGTCCGCTTCTTGCTTTTTGACCTTTGTGACCCTTACCAGATGTATTTCCTTTTGAGCCATTACCTCTACCTTTTTGGCGAGCCTTATCTTTGAGTCAACTACTTCTTTCTAATTCATGGATCTTCATGGGAATTGTGTACTAGGGGAATAAAAAACACTGTTATTATTTACTTGCCTTTTTGGCAGGTGCTTTTTTTGCTACTGGTTTTTTAGCTTCAGCTGGAGCTGCTTTTTTTGCAGGAGCTGCTGCTTTTTTTGCGACTGGCTTTGGCGCTTCTGCTTCAGCAGTTTCTTCTGTAACTTCTACAACCTTACCATGTTTTACAATTACTGCTTTTGGTTCGTTAGATACTTCCTTTTCTTCTACTACTGTTTCTTCCTTGAATGCTCCACCATCACGCATATTGTTGAAGAAATCTGCGTGCTTGTATTTTGACAAAGCTTGGATAGTTGCAATAGCGTTATTTAATTTGTTGTTTGATCCGATGATTTTAGAAAGCATATTGTCATATCCTGCAAGTTCCAATACTGCTCTTACTGCTGAACCAGCCTTGAGACCGGTACCTGCAGATGCTGGGATAAGCTTGATCACAGCTGACTTGAATTTGTGCTGTGTAGCATATGGTACAGTATTTGCCTTTGTGATAGGAGTGGTGAACATATTTTTGTATGCCTCATTGGTAGCTTTTTTTACTGCTACAGACACGTCTGGTCCTTTTGCAGTACCTACTCCGATCTTACCTTTTTTGTTACCAACCAAGATAGTCGCTCTAAAGGACATTCTTCTTCCTCATGTTGTAACTCTTGTTACTCTTCTGACCTCCAACATTACTTCGTCAAATGCTTTCTTTGGTCTCTCTTTTTTCTTAAACTTGTTCATACGAACCCGTCAATGAGAATAAAAAATTATGTTACTAGATCTTTAAACCTCCTTCTCTGATACCATCAGCTATAGATTTTACTCTACCGTGATACAAGTATCCATTTCTATCAAATGCGTAATGCTCTATCTTCTGATCTTTAGCTGCTTTTGCCAAATCTACACCAGCATTGAAAGCTCTTTCTGTCTTCGTCTTTCCTTTTGCTTTTTTATCAGAAACAAATGCCAATACCTTACCAGATGCATCAACAAGTTGTGCTGTCATGTATTTGTTGGATTTGTTGATAATGATTCTTGCTTCAGGATTGCCAGCCTTTACTTGCGTATTGGTTCTGTGCTTTCTTCTGAAGTACTTGACCATCACTTCTTTGATTTTGTTCTTCAAATGTTTCATGATATAGTGAGATATAGGAACTAAACGTTATTATTTACCTGCTGCTTTACCTGGCTTGAGCTTCACTTCTTCATCAAAGTATCTTACTCCTTTACCCTTATATGGTTCTGGAGATCTGAGATCTCTAATCTTAGCAGCAACTTCACCTAGCAATTGTTTATCTATACTTGTAAGAGTTACAACTGTATTACTCTTTTGATCTTGTTCAGTAACAGCTTGCACTGATGCTGGGAGATCAAAGTTTATCTTGTGTGAGTAACCAAGTGACAAGACAATCTTGTTTCCTTGTGCTTGTGCGTTGTATCATACTCCTATAATCAACAATTTCTTTTGGTATCATTCTGTTACACCAGTGATCATGTTTGCTATCAATGTTCTAGACAAACCTCGAAGATTTTTTTGTGTTTCGAGATCTGCGATTGATACTGCAACATGGCCGTCTTCTACCAAAGCACTTACTCCATTTACGAGTGTATATGTAAGTGAACCTTTTGGTCCTTTGACAGTCACTACTGATCCAGCGACAGACACTTCTACGCCTGCTGGGATAGCTACTGGGTTCTTACCTATTTTTGACATTGTGATATTGTGTAATCAAATATAAACGACAACAAACTAGAATATTTCTGCGATGAGTTTACCTCCTAATTTTTTCTTCTTAGCAACATGTGTTGGCATAAGTCCTTGGCTTGTAGATAATATACCAACTCCCTTACCTCCAGCAACTTGTTTCAAATCCTTGTATCCTACATACCATGGTCTTGATGGAGTAGAATAGAACTTTATATTTGGGATATCGTTTACATCACTTTCAATAGGATTGAGGTAGATAGTGATAAACTTTTTTTTACCGTCTTCTACTGATTCGAAATCCTTTATGAATTTGTATGATTTCAATAATTTCAAAACCTGTACTTTGAAATTTGAATGTTGCGTACCTTCTACTTTGTTCTTTCTAGCCATATACGCGTTTTTGATTCTGATCAATAGATCGTGAATCGGAGCATTTACATACGTCATCGTTTGCAGTGTGCTATAATAATAAAACTACCAACTTGCTTTTCTTACACCCATGATCTTACCTTCTCTAGCATAGTTTCTGAACGTTACTCTATCTATACCAAAGTCTCTCATAAATGAACCAACTCTACCTGTTACACCATCTCTGTTGTAATACTTTGTAGGATGTGGCATCTTCTTGCCGAGCTTGTGGTATTTTTCTTTGAGAGCAGCGAGTTTTTTTTGCTTCTCTATCATTGCTTTTCTTGCCATGTGTTTCTTATACTAGAAGAGTAAAGAATTATTCTTTGATAATGAATCCTAATGTCTTGAGTGCTTCTTTGTTATGATCGATATTATTTGATGTGAATGTTATATTTACCTGTAGACCTACTGGAGTTGATACATCATCGACCTTGAGTTCTGGGAAGATACCGTAGTTTGGTAGACCAATGTTATAGTTACCATTCTTATCAAAACTCTTTGGAGACAAACCTGCGAAATCTCTTACTCTTGGAAGAACTAATGTCGTAAGTCTCCAGAGGAAGTCGATCGCCTTTTCTCTTCTCAATGTCACTTGCAACATGACAGGCATATTTTCTCTTAACTTAAAGTTAGAGATGGCTTTCTTAGACAAGACCATGCGAGGGTGTTGCCCTGTGATCTGTGCCAAGTTATCCTGGAGTTCCGTAAAGTCTTTTTGTGACTTTCTGGTAGCCAAAGAACCGATACCAATAGAAACAACTACCTTGTCCACTTGAGGAACTTGGTGGATGTTCTTGAGTCCAAGTTTTTTCTTGAGCTCAGGCATAGATTTCTTCTTGTAGTCCTGTAATGTTATCTGTTGCAATGTCATTTTCTCTCAGTGAGGAATATGATAAAATACGATTATTTCTTGATAGCTGTTTTTGTCTTTTTCACGAGTCTAGACCTCTTTCCAGACTTCTTGTCTACTGATATACCAATCTTTGATCCTGCCTTTGTTTTTTCGTCATAATACATGACGTTAGAAACATGGATCGGAAGCGTTACAGTAATGAAGCCCTGTCCCTTTTTACCTCTTTTGGCTTCGTTTACTCCTTTTACTACAACACGAGTTTGTGTAACAAACTTGTTTCCTTTTTTAGTGATAGATTCGAGAACACGTTCTACGGTAGATACTTTACCTTTGTGTTTGCCTGCTATCACGATGACTGGGTCACCTGTATGTAACTTTTTCATTGGTATCGGGTTGGGAACAAAACTAAATAACTTCTTCTGCCATATTTGTAATAACTCTGAATTTTTCTCTCAATTCTCTAGCAACTGGACCAAATACTCTCTTACCAACTGGCGCAGTTTCTCCTTTGTCGTTTGTACTTACCAATATAACTGCATTGTCGCCAAATCTAACATATGAGCCATCTGCTCTTCTCAATTCTTTTCTCTGTCTTACAATAATTGCACGAGATACTTCTCCTTTCTTGACTACGGCGCTCGCTGTTGATTCTTTGATCGCGACAACTACCATATCTCAGAT
>CAZEYI010000029.1:0-9320 GCA_964516785.1 uncultured Candidatus Peribacteria bacterium | reverse complement strand
GAACTCGGTATCAAGACATTTGCAAATCCAAAGTACAATGATCAGATGATCAGAGCAACAGTTGTATTACCAAATGGTACTGGTAAGACTCAGAAAGTAGCAGTATTTGTTACTGATGACAAGGTTGATGAAGCAAAGAAAGCAGGTGCAGATATCGTAGGTTACGATACACTTCTTGCTGATATCAAAGCTGAAAAGATCAACTTTGACGTATTGATTACTACTCCAGAACTTATTAGAGAAATGGCTTCAGTAGCTAAGGTGCTTGGACCAAAAGGTCTTATGCCATCTCCAAAAGCTGGTACAGTAACTGCAAACATCACTGAAGCTATATCTGAAGTCAAAAAAGGAAGATTGGAATTCAAACTCGACAAAGCAGGTAATATCCACGGTATCGTTGGTAAAGTATCATTTGATGAAAAAGCACTCGAAGAAAATGTAAATGCTTTTCTCAAGGCGATCGAAAACAACAAGCCAACAGGGGTAAAGGCAAAACTTATCAAGAAGGTTGTGCTTTCTGCTACTATGAGCCCTGGAGTTCAAATTGCATATTAATCAATTACATACATAAGAAAAAGGTTCTCCTCCCGAGAACCTTTTTTTGTAATCTATAATTGTATCACTCCATCCCATATTCCCATAGCCTGTATCTGTTCACTATGCGTAATAGTATAGAGTTTGATATCATTTTTCTTGATGAAGTCAGACAACATATCAGCGACAATACCGACAGTATCCTTATCCAGATTATTGATTGTTTCATCCAAAAAGAGGAGCGGAGACCTCATAAATGATGATAAAGCCAACATCCAGACAAGTTTCAGTATCACTCTCTGCCCACCACTAAGACTCTTCACTTCTCTAGCTCCGTGACTATCAGAGATAATTGCTTCTAGTTCAAGTTTATCATCTTCTCCCACGACACGCATTTGTAACTGAAACGGTACCACTTGCGATAGAAATACATTGATAATATCAGCCAATAGAGGCAAACTTTCACTGAGCACAAGCAGCAATAACTCTTTAGAAAAAATAGTATACAAATTATTGATCGTTTCTTCTTGCTCCAAGAGTGTTTTTACCTTCAATTTATTGTGTGCATAATCCGATATAAGATATCTGATGTGTTGAACAGATGTTTGTATAGTCTGTGTCAGAGCAATAGCCTGCTGCAAAGCTATACGTGGATAAACAGCAAGACGAGCTTCTACATCAGATTGTTTCTGGATAATTTCTTCTAAACGTTGAGCAAGATCTTTGATTTGCGTAGATACAAGCTCTAAACGAGTCTGCAATTCTGTTTTCTTATGTTCAAGAACACTGAGCTGTTGTTGACGATCCTGCATACTACGTATATCTTTCTGCATCTGTTCTTTTTTCTGCTGCAGATCTTGATAATGTGCATAGGAAGCTTGAATAGATTTCCAATCTATAGCAATCAAAAAGCGCTTAATCGCATCCATGCGTTCCTGACCCACAACATGTGTCTTATCAGCTTGAAGAGCAGATAAATCTCAATTAATTTTTGCTTTTTTTGCCAATAAAGCATCTACTTCTTGCTGCCATTCCTGCATAAAATCAGGAATATGTCCCTTTGGATCTACATGAAGGGAAGCGATTCTTTTTTCTATATCTGCAATCGTAGTCGCTAATTGTGCCAAGATATTTTCTGAGGCTATATCGTGTACTTTAGTCTGCAAGACCACGATACGATCCTGTATCATTTGGATCTGATCTCCACCAATATATCTAGCCAATATAGATACAAGCTTTTCTTCCTGATCAGAACCCAGAGTTAATATGCTACGTATTTCTGCCAGACATAACTGTACACGACTATCATCACCATGCAATACTGTCTGCAGAGATTTTTCCAAGCCAATAAGCTCATCAGTATATTCTTTTTGTACTCAGAGCAGATGCTCATATTGTTGACGCGACAACGATAATTCAGAGTTGAGGCGAGACACAAGCTGAGCGATGCTCTTTTGCATCTTTTCATACCAGATGGTTCCTGGTTCCAGAACCGTTTGTTTTTCTTGTTCTACAATATCCTGCAATGCTTGTTTTAGTTGACCACGTTGCAGTTCCCAAGATTTCTGTGATTCGGCCAACAATTTCCCTTCATTGATGACATCAGTCACAAACTGATATAGTGTGTGCCAGTCATCAAAAACTTTATCAGCAAAAGAAGATATATGCTCATGAGACAACGACTTCCAGAGAGCGTCCTGTTGGTCACTAATCTCTTGTTCTTGTGTAAGCAAGACATCAAGTGAGAGTCACTGCAAAGCAGCAATATCTGCACTACATCTATCCATATCTTTTTGGATACTAGCTTGATCATTGGCCAGATTTGTCTGCTGTACCAAAAGCGTCTGCTTATCCTTCATATAAGTATCTTTTTCATGCACGAGAATAGATTCAATATGTTGGTATTTTTCGATAAGCTGGCGAATAGTCTCCAATACATCATCATTCCAAGCACCCAAATCAAATCCCGCAATCGTTATCTTATCACGCACCAATTGTATTTCATCATAAAATGCACGCAATGAAGTAGTATCTCCTAGGTCCAGAGAAACTCACAAAAGCGATTGGATCGCATCCAAGAGGGTTGCGACATTTGCTTGAAGTTTTTGATCTATCTGCCCTGTATCGCTAAGGACTTTTTTCTCGGTTTGTAATTGCCTTTTACGATCAGCAAGGACATCCTTAGCCTGATCTATATCGAGCAGATTAAACACATTTTTTAACACAAGCAATCTTTCTGTAGGTGTAAGTTCAAATATATTTGGACTATCTTGCATGAGGAAAACAGTGCTGACAAATACCTGTCTTGGAGGCAAGAGTTGGTCTAAGTTCTGCTGCACATCCGTTTCATTTTTAAACGAAACTTCCTCCATAACGATGCCTTCATGCTGCAAAATATTCTGGATATCTATATTTTCATACAAAGTATCCTGATGATTGGCTAAGATAGCTTTTACTGCGATATGATCTGAAACAAGGGAAAGACGAGATTTGCAGCTATCCTTGGCCTTAGCGGCACTCATATCCCTCACAACCAGATATAATTGATCCTGGTGCGAAAAAAGCAATTTTATAAATCATTTTTTTTCTTCAATATGGAGCATTCTTCTAGTAGAATATTTATACAGGCCATAGATCGGACCATCAAAAAACAAGAAACTTTTCCCCGAACCAATAGGAGCTTGTATCAAATATTTGCCATGATGAAAAATAACACTCTGTGTTTTGTTACGAAAAGGACCTATATTGTGATACGAGATAGCTAGAATATCCATACACGCAGTGTAGTGGGTTCAGTCATCTATGCAAGGTATTTTTACAAATTGTCAATTCTACTACCACTTCGAAGAGCTAGTATAGTGGAGATAACAAAAAAAATAGATATACTCAACACAGAGAAATTTATACTGACAATACTATGGCATATACACAAGAGTACAGACCAAGATTTAGGAAAGATACAGACAAACCAGAACCAAAACAAAGTATTTTTGGAGAAGCAAAATTATTGATCATTATTTTTGCTTGTGTGTTTGTATGAACATTGGTATTTACCAATGCTCCCTTATTTTTGCAGTCCTTATTTGATGAAACTAAAACGATCTGGGTCCCTCCAAGTACAGCCAACAATGACATAGCAACAACTATAGAACAAAATCAAGCAAAGCAAGCAGAAATCCAAGCTCTCATAGCTCAGTACAAAGCAAGCAATCCCATTGCTAACCCTGTAGCTACTTCTATCCAGACAACATTAGAAAACAAAATAAACGACTACGATTTTGCATTCAATACACTTCCTCCTACCAATAGACTAATGATCCAAAAATTAGGATTAGACGTACCGCTCATTCATCTCACACATAAAGCAGCAGGCGATTTTGTAGCAGGCGATTTTGATGCAGAACTAAAGCAATGAGTAGTAAAATATCCTACAACTCCGGCTCCTGGAGAAGATGGCAATACACTCATATTTGGCCATACCTCACAAGAACGATGGAGCCACAACAATTATGGCACAGTATTTGCAACATTGCCAAAGCTCCAGGCTTGAGATAGTATCCAAGTAGTGCGAGAAGGAGAATTATACACGTATCAAGTTTTAGAAACAGTAGTAAAATACCCCAAAGAAGTAGATACAGAGTTTCAAAAACGACAAGAAGCTGATGGAGAGTATATTACCCTTATGGGCTGTTATCCACTAGGAACTACCAAACAAAGAATGATGGTCATCGCCAAGAAAATATAGCAATTGACAAATCATATACGAAGAGTATAAGAGCCTCCGTTGAATTTAAATACTACGATGAACAAGAGATGTGTGCAAGCATAACTCACGAAGGAGACGAACATATTGTCCAAGAGACTCCTACCAAAAACAAATTATGGACCAAAATAGAGAAGATTAAAGATGCTATAGGTAACAATCTATGATATGGACCAAAATCACATATCTTTCGCATAGCAAAGATAGAGAAAGGCAACAAAGATAAAGAAGATTATTTTGATCTCGGAAATGGAGAAAAAGTTGTCTATATAGATGGAACCTTTTTCTTGTATACAAACACAAGTGATCCAGACAACAAAAACATCAAGATATTGGATACATTTACCGCCAAAGAGCCTTGATCCGAGCCATTTCTCAACCAGAAAAAAGTTATATATGATCCTACACAGCAAACATATTATATAGCATATACTTTTTCACAAGATCTCAACGATAAATGAGTTTTTCGATCACAAGAGATCCCTATGATAATAATAAAAGAAGATAAAATAATGTGCAAACCAATGATCGAAGCATTGAGCTCCGTACAAGAGCCTATTATTGAATTAGCAAATCCTACAACTTTCTGTATCAAAACATCGATGGGCTGAAAAATAAGATGCCAATATTGCGATATAATCCACAACCAAACCCGAATAGAAGAGAGTAACGACAACAATGCATTTATGATGCGAAAAATGTAACAAATCGAACAAATCAATTTGTAAAATCTTATGATAAACATACAAAGACCCAGCGTATGTTTATTTTGTATATTGAAGAAATATGTCACTCTACGGATCAGTACAATCACAGATGAAACAAGCCTTTGCTTACCTAGCAAATACCTATGATGCGAACTTACTAGAAAAAATATTACGACCTGATCAAGTGATTCAAGTAGCTATTCCTGTAGTTATGGATGATGGCTCGACCAAGGTCTTCACGGGGTTTAGATCTCAGCACAACAACATAAAATGACCATACAAAGGTGGACTCAGATTCCATCCACAAGTATCACAAGACGAAGTGATGTCCTTATCAGCATGGATGACGCTCAAAACCTCAGTTGTTGGGATCCCATTAGGAGGAGGGAAAGGCGGAATTATCGTTGATCCCAAAACTCTATCAGTAGGCGAACTCGAAAGACTCAGCAGATCATTTACACAAAAAATACGAAAATACATAGGTCCACAGACAGATGTTCCAGCTCCAGATGTAAATACAACACCACAGATTATGGCATGGATGGTAGATGAATATAGTAAACTTGTAGGTACCTGGACCCCTGGCGTCATTACCGGTAAGCCTATTGCCATAGGAGGAAGCTTGGGAAGAACTATCGCTACATCATTGGGTGGACGATTTACTGTTACGGAGTATCTCAAGGCAAAAAGTCAGGACATCTCAGGTCAAACCATAGCAGTACAGGGAGCAGGAAATGTAGGATTGCTCTTTGCTAAGATTGCGTATCAAAATGGCGCCAAAGTTGTTGCGATCAGCGATTCCAAATGAGGTATATACGATGCAAATGGTCTAGATATCATACAGATAGAACAACTCAAAGAAGCCGGCAAATCAGTGACAGATTACACAGCAGATAAGATCAGCAACGAACAACTCCTCGAACTCCAAGTAGATATACTCGTACCAGCAGCATTAGAACAAGTGATTCACAAAGACAATGCAGCCAATATCAAAGCATCATTGATACTAGAATTAGCAAATGGCCCTGTGACACCTGAAGCAGATGATATATTGAGCCAAAAAAATATAGCAGTTATTCCTGATGTCCTAGCAAACGCTGGAGGAGTAACAGTCAGTTACTTCGAACAAGTACAAAACAATACCAATTACTACCGACCTGAAGCCGAAGTACACGAAAAACTTGAGCAGATCATGAGACCAGCTACGCGCCAAGTATTGGATACACAAATCAAGTATAAAACTAACAACCTCAGAATGGCTGCATATGTGGTATCATTGGAAAGGATTTTACAAGCCATGAAACTCAGAGGCTAGATGGCTACTAAATTCCTCAAAGTCAAAACCGAACATACCATACTCAAAGAATTCCATAAATTCCTCCAGCAAATCGAAAAAATACCCGACATACAAAGAATCATACCGGGCAGAATAGACCGCATCCAAAGCGGCAAGAGTAACATATATGTCAATTTTTCGTATATCACACCAAGCGGTCTCAAATACAATATGTGCAAAGGCTCTACCGCACAGGAGATATTTGTGATCTGTAAGAAAGGAACAGAGGAGTCCGTACAACAACAAATAGAGAAAATAGTTATTGCTTATATAAAGTAGAGAAAGTCAACAAAAGACCACGCTATAGTCTATATTTTTTGCGTGATTAAAAAAAAACTCTATTATTAGATTACTTTAGTGTAAACACAGAAATGGAAGAAATAAAACCAAACGACGATCAGATAGATAAAAAACTAGCTAATTATCTCATTCATGATATTGATATATCATCAATTATAAAAGTTGTAGAAAAACACCACAATGAGCCAGGTTTGATACATACATTACAACAAATCGATGCACAACATAAAGATTTGGTATTATCTGCATATGATACAGCACAAGTTATACAAGATGAAGCTCCTCAATTCAAAGTTTTTCATATATTGCACCAAGAGTTGGCTAAGAGTAAGGAGGATCTCAGAAACATTATAGAAGAACTCTATGGAGACCAAGCCATGACCCAGTTAATAGAAAAATTTGAAGATAAAACAGGGATAAGTCTCATCTGAGCTATACAAGAAGACGCATACCTACACAATAGATACAAGATAAGATTGGAGACATTTCGCCAACAATTATATGATTACCTCACTGGAGAATACAAATGAGGAGTAATCACTATGAATTATGTGGTTGTTACAAAAAAAACTTTGGCAGAGTTACTCGTAGCAGACCACAACAACAGGGAGTAAAAATTGACAAAACATCTGATCAAGCGTATAATTATATCGTTTAATACAATACCAAACACTATGGCAGTATGAACACTAGGAAGCAAAGTAGCAGCACAAACAGGCAGTAGCTTGGGTGATTTTGGTAGTGGATTGGCTATTCTCTACGAAAATCCTTTTGTCATGAAGCTTATACAAGTACTACTAGCGATAGTCGTGACTGGGATTTTGTTGTTCTTATCCAAGTTTATAGCCAATGTCATCAAGAACAAGATTACCAAACATTTCAAATTTAGACACCAAGAATCAGTAGATAAAGTAGCAAATCTCGTAGGAGATCTAGTCTTCTATGCTATGTCAGTATTCTCACTATTCATCGGTTTCAAGATAGTAGGTATAGATTTTAGTCTTTTGATGGGAGGTATATCTATCGGTATATGATTTGCCTTTAGAGAAGTACTGTCCAATCTCGTAGCTGGTTTGATGATATTCTCTACCAAAGAATTCAAAATCGGAGATATCGTACAAGTATCAAGCAAAGTAGAACATCCAGACAAAAAAGAAGTACTCTTTGGTAGAATAGAAGAAATTACCATCAGATATATCGTTGTAAGGACATTTGACCTCAGAAGAGTAGTCATCCCTTCACTCAAATTTGTATCATCGACTGTTAAAACATATACGTCCGAAGATATCATCAGAGATGAAGTAGATTTCACTATCGACATAGCATCTGATATAGGAAAAACCATCGAAACACTCAAAAAAGCAGTCAACGAACTATCATACATTAGCAACAAAGATTATACAGATATCGTCGTAACCGGCTATGACATGAAGATCATAAAGATGCAATGCGTCTATGCATTTGATCCAAATGCAGGAGCGCTCAACCATACAGTAGGTGGAGCTGTACTACAAAAAATAGTCGAAACGCTCAGACCCAAATGATTTAAGATAGATTAAGAAAACGTTTTCGTAAACTCAGCAAAGGCCTCTGGATCATCCACGAGGTCTTTTTTGTAAGCCTCAGTATCAAAATCTATACCGAGCCACTGAGCAAGAGTGATACCATCCCTGTATGCATTACCCAGACACGTTGAAGCGCCAGGTGAAGGCGTAATATTGAATATAATATGATCTCCTTGTATTCTGGCCTCACCTAAGTCCATCTTCCTATTCTTCGTATCCAATATCTGTGGTCTCGTTCCACCATATCATGGGGCCAATGATATATCGTTATACTGTGCGGATGGCACGACCTTACGCACTTCTTGTTGTACAAACCGTCTCTTCCCTATATAAGGCAATTCATACACAAAATTCCTAGCCAAAAAGGCCACAATCGTCATATCGCTCAGTATAGAAAACAATGTTTTATATGATCCCCATTTGAGCAATCCAAATACAGAAAAATATGGAATAACGCTCTTCCAATTATATCTCTCTAGCATCATAATACCTTTAGCTGTAGGGCCAAATCTAGTCTGATCAGCATCATGCACATCAGCATCGCCATGCACAGCAGCAAAAGGAAGTTTAGGTTTTTGCATGGTATACACCTTACCATTAAGCAATTTTTTGTTGCTCAGATAGAAATTACCTGCTATAGAGAGTATTGATATATCCTGCGCATATCACAGTTTCTGTGCGATATAGGGCGTATAACCACCTGCAGATACCACCACAGTTTTGGATCTCAGCTGAGCTCCCGTATCAAGTGTAACAATATAATAATCATGCTTCTTTTCTATATGTATCACCTCAGTCCCAGCCAGGACATCTATTTTCTTGTTGGTGTACTGTTTTGCTTCCTCGATAAAAGACACAGATACTGCTCAGAAATCTATAGCATATCCGTGCGGAGAAGATATCGCAACGATAGATTCATAGGCAGCCCTCCCTTTCATCACATTGGGTTCTATAGCAGCAATTTGGTCTCCATGCAATAAGGTAATATCTGTATACAAATTTTTTATCTGAGCAAATCTCTCAGTCAATGCAGCCACTTCTTGGCCTCACACTGCTATAACCATTTTATTTTGCAAACGATAGAGACGCGTATCTGGGTATTTTTCCTGTGTTTT
>CAZEYI010000028.1:0-9554 GCA_964516785.1 uncultured Candidatus Peribacteria bacterium | reverse complement strand
TTTTATTGTAGTTTCTCACATCAATCAGCCTGTAGCTGCAGGTATAGTGAAATAATTGCTTGCCCTAAACAATCCGCCATCTTCTGTTACGAATCTTGTATTTTTTACCAATTTAAATTCTTCGTTAGTGGGATTGTATATTTTTATCTCTCCGTGTGAAGGATTTTGAATGTATTTGATATTTGCTGCGCTGATACTCATTTCGTATTTATATTCTAAGTATCAGGAATAAAAAGGTATACTTAGATACCTACTATATTTTGGGTATTCTAAATCATCAGCTGGATAGAAACGAAAGTTGTATGTTAGTTTTTCTACTTCGTATGCAGGAGTAACATATAATGTTGCCCCAGGGATTGCCAAAATATAGATACCATATAGCACTATAATTGTGAACAAGAATTCGAATCAGAACACAACATATCCTATATAATTTTGCTTTTCTATGGCATGGAGATGGAATTTTTTGATATTAAACAAAAAAAGATACATGATATGTATCATTTTGAAAAATCGATGCTTTTCTTGATAGAGAACATGTAGTCCTGCATTTTCATAAAAGCGCCTAATTTTATCACTCTTTGCTATAAATATCGCATTTATTTCTTTGCTTTCGATGAGCTCTTTAATTTGCTTGGCTCGTCGTTCATTGTCAAAAAATGCGTGCTCTGGATCAATAGATATTTGCACGGATTTGTTGTTTTGAATTTTTTCTAGTCTTTTGAAAATAACATACAGACTATCTTCTTTGACAAAATACAACTTCATAAACCACTAGATACAGTAAACTAAATCTGGTCACGTCGTTGATAGTATGTATACAGACTCAACAGAGCCAACAACACGCATACATACTGTTTTATATCCAATATATAATTTCCGAATGATATGACCCCATATCTAGGATATAACTGGAATAGAAATATAATACTTCGGCCCACAAATAATGCCGCAAACCCTACGAATCCAACACCATTTATTTTTTGTATATGCTTGACTATGAGTGTGCCAGCATAGCTCAAAATCCCTCGAATAGCAATAAATAGACCTACTGGATATACTGCATTAAATTTATTGAGTTCGCTATCTATGTGCAATGCTTGTACACCTATTCGTCAACTTGTTCACTTACCTATGACGTCATCCCCTAAGAGCAAAAACAATCATAACGGAATAGTCGCTGCCGCTAATGCGAAAAACAACACATCAATATATAGTTTTCTATTTTCAATTCTTGCTATGTTTTTGAGGAAGTATCGTACTGATAGCACACCACCTATTGCTATACCCACAAAGTGAAATTTGTAGCCATATGGAGTAATCAAACCAAGGAGTTCATCGCTATTTGTCGGTATGATATTGCCCTGTAACATAAAATCAAGATATGACCCTAATACATACATCACGATAATCGCAATCGGTGATCGATAGAATATTCTTCGATATACCAAATTATATTTTCTGCATCGATATGCTGCTACTAGTAGAAATGTCAGAGCAGCCAACAATATACCAACGCCGGTCATATATATTTTGGTTTCCCCTAGGGTGATGAAGGGATACATAGGTTTCGAGATTATCAAATTAAATACTTATGTATGTTTATTTGATATATTCTATAAGCTTATTTTCTCTAATGGCTGTAACTCTGATGATACCTGGGTAATCGAGCTGTTCTTCAATTTTTTCCGCGATAGTTTTCATCACTTCTTCGAGCTGAACATCACTTACTTCTTTTGGATTTACGAATACCATGATTTCTCTACCTGCTTGCATGATGTGCACTTTTTCAACACCATGAACACCAGAGATAAGTTTTTCTAACTCACCCATTTTTTCAATAAATAGATCCTTGGTATTAAATCTTGCTCCAGGTCTAGATGCTGATATAGTATCGGCTGCTGTTACTATCCATGATATGATATTGGTCATAGGAACATCGAAGTGATGTGATTCCGCAGCATTGATAATCACTGGATCCATCTGATGGCCTCTCAGGATTTCTCCACCGACCTGTGTATGTGATTGTCCAGTAGTTGCTTGGATTTTACCTATATCATGAAGGAGTCATGCTTTCTTTGCCAGATCTGTATTTTCGCCCATTTCTTTGGCGATAGATTCTGATATCTTGGATACTTCGATACTGTGTTGTCGGAGATTTTGTCCATAACTGTAACGAAGCGAAAACTGTCCGATCATCCTCACAATTTCTGGTTTCATCATGGGAAGATTGAGCAAAGTGAGGGCTTCTTCTCCTTTTTCGCTCATGATTTTTTCAAAGTTTGCTACGACGTCATTATATATTTTTTCTATGTAGAATGGATTGATTCTACCGTCTTTTACTAATCTTTCGAGAGTGGTTTTGCCAATAAATCTCTTTTCGTGATCGTAACATGATAGTCTGACTACCATTGGCGTATCGTCGATCATCAACTCAGTTCCTGTTACTTTTTCGAAGAATGCTATATTTCTACCTTCTCTACCAATTAATTTACCTTTGATATCTTCGTTTGGTAGATCCACTAAGATAGTGGTAAATTCACCAACACACTCACCAGCCATCTTTGGCAATGCTCTAGCGATAATTTGTGCTGCTTCTTTTTCTGCTTCTTCTTTCTTAATATTTTTGTACTTATCGACAAACTTCTGGATGTCGACTTCGTACATTTGTTGCATGTTTGCAAAGAGAGCTTCCTTTGCTTCTTCAGGAGTTAGTTTTGCTATTTCAGAGAGTTTTTGATTTTGTGTGTTGATGATTTCTTGAATTTCTAGATCTTTTGCTTTTAATTTTTCTTTGTCTTCGTCTAGTTTGCTGATTTTTTCGTCAATTTTCTCTTCTCTACTGAGTAATCTAGCTTCGATCTGATCGATCTTAATCATTCTCGCTTCTTCGAGTTTGATGATCTTATCTTCTGCCTGTTCTTTGATCTGATCCGCTTTCTTTTTAGCTTCTTCTACTACGTTTTCTGCTTTCTTTTTAGCTTCTTCGAGTATTTCTTCTTCGATTTCTCTGGCTCTTGCCATTTTTGCTTTGAATGCCTTTGCCTTTTCGTTGAGTGTCTTCTTATATCAGAAGAAACCTACGCCAATACCCAAAAAAAGAGCAACGACACCTGTCAGTATCATTTGGAGGTTCATTTGTAGCTTCTATATATGTAAAATATTGATTTCTCAATCATATGTATGCTGTGTATATATTTTGTGTGGACGGGTGCAAGAGAAATCTTTATGCTTGTTTGTATCTTTTCATGAATTAGGCTTGATGGCTCTTGTTATGTCTGTGTGAAGATCGAAGTGAAAGTCAAATTAGTATAGCTCCACTTATACCTGTGAATACTTCTGGTATATGATACTTGATACTTGCAAGCATGATGATAGCTAAGATACCGATTGCATAATGTGCTCCATGTTCTAAGTAAATATATTGCTGTAAGGTTCCTTTTTTTACTAAATACAATGTTAGAGATCTCACAAACATCGCACCAATACCAAGTCACAATGCTATGATGACGATGTCTTTACTGATGGCAAAGGCACCTATTACTCCATCAAAGGAGAATGATGCATCGAGTATTTCTAGATACATGAATGCTCCAAATCACGCTTTTGCTACTCCGTGTGTGAGTGTTTGTTTTTCGGTATCGTGTAAGTATGAAGAAAGAGCATCTACTGCAACAAAGGTTGCCAATCATGCTATCCCACTAACAAGAACTGTGACTTTGTCGTCTATCGGGATGAGTGCTTGCAATACTAATAATACCGTCATTGCCATCAATACTTCGACGGCTTCTAATTTCCCTACTTTAATTAAGTATTTTTCTATTGTGTGTATCCAGTGTATTTCTTTCAGAGGATCGAGGATAAATTTGAGGAATACCATTAACAAGAACATCCCACCAAATGATGCTATAGCTGCATGGGAGCTAATAAGATATGCTGCGTATTGATCAGGATTTGTAAACGCAATATGGAGTACAGTTATAGGATCTATCCATGCAGCGAGCGCGACAATTGCGACTGGAAAAATAATACGTACACCAAAGACGGCTATCGCCATTCATCGTGTCAAAAATCTTCTTTGTCGTGTGGGGGTCATTGTCTCTAGAACGGCCGCATTTACCACTGCATTATCAAATGATAAACTTACTTCCAAAATTCCTAATACGAGTGCTATAAATCCTCATGTCATCGCTGCTTCTCGACCTCATCAAATCGCATGACTTCGTAAGACAGCTGCAACCATAGCTAAAACCGTAAAGATGATCGAACTTGTGAAGTGTCTCATTTGTATCCTGTTTCGATGTGATAAAATATATCGAAGCACTATAGGAATTTGTTTGCGTGTTGCAACCACGATCTTTTGTTTTTATATGCTTGCCATTTGTTTTTCTATCATTATATTTGCTGTACTCTTTTAGTTTTGTGATTTGGGGCTATGAAAAATTTCTTCATTTTGTTTGTGCTTATTATTTTTGTATGAGGATCTGCTGTCTTGGCAGAAGGGCAGGAAGAAGAATATAGCGATGCTGGATGAGCATCTTCGAGAAGTCCAGCACAGAAAGATGCTTGTCCCACAGAAGATTTTAGTCCAAGTTATTATGATCGTATATGTACTGCTGATGGTGACAAAGATGCTTCACTACAAGTAGAGCACGATATTATTACAAGATGAGAAGCTGCAAAAATTATTGTAGAATTTCTTGTAGGTACTTTAGATAGAGCTCCGGACACAAGTGTTACTTGTCAGTTTAGTGATATTAGCGCTTTTGATTCGCAGACGCAGTTATATTTTGTAACGGCCTGTCAGTTGGGAGTTATGTGACTTCAGTATGATGGGAAACCTGATACTACTTTTAGACCTACGCAGATTTTGACCGTGGCTGAGATGTGAACAATTCTTTCTAGAATTTTGTTTGGACCTGCCAACAATGGTAATGCTCAGTGTCGATATTGCAATCACCTCAGTGCTGTAGCGGCTGCAGATATTATGGATGGAGCCAATTATATTTCCGTAGGAATGTTTAGAGAATTGGTCTATGTGTTGCTTGATGCAATTAGAGATTTGTAGCATGGGCAGTAGGAGACTACATTATTCATTCAGTTTTTTTGCTTGTTTTTGGTTTGCTTCTGTTGCACTAAAATGTATATTTAGCGAAAGTTTATTTTTCGTGTTTGTATGAAACTAATCGTCGTTACAGGATGAGTATTGTCTGGTATTGGAAAAGGTATCTCAGGAGCTAGTATAGGAGCGATCCTTAAAGCAAGTGGATACAAGATCTTTATGCAAAAATTTGATGGATACTTAAATGTAGATGCTGGAACGATCAATCCCTTTAAACATGGAGAAGTGTTTGTAACGAACGATGGAAGTGAAACTGATTTGGATATAGGACACTACGAGAGATTTATTGATGTGAATCTCAATAAGACCTCTATATATACGTCTGGTAAATTATATGAAGAAATATTGAACAAAGAGCGCACAGGAGACTATCTTGGTAATGATGTACAGATCATCCCTCATTTTACGGATTTGATCAAAGCGAAAGTAAGAGATAGTTATGTAGACTCAGGCGCTGACATATCTATTATAGAAGTAGGAGGTACGGTGGGCGATATGGAAAATGAAACAATCGTCGAAGCTATGAGACAACTCAGACAGGAAATGGGTATACATAATGTAGTATTTGTACATTTGACCTATTTGCCATATCTTTTGGCAAGCAAAGAACTAAAAACGAAACCAACACAAAACTCTGTGAGAGATTTGAGAACCAGAGGCATTAGTCCAGACTTTCTTATACTGAGAGCAGATCAGGAAATACCTGAAAAAATTATTGAGAAATCAGCATATTTTTGTGGTGTAGCAGCTGATCATGTGATCCCAGCCCCTACAGTGGATACCATATATAGGATACCATTGGATTACCAAGCGCGTCGCATAGGTGATTTGGTGTTGGATCAATTGCAGCTCAAAAATAAGTGAGCAGACATGAGTGCGTGGGAAAATTTGTACAATCATATAAAGAACTCTAAGAAAGAAGTGCGTATAGCTATGGTTGGTAAATATGTGGATCTTGAAGATGCGTATTATTCTCTCAATGAGTGACTTAAGGTTGCAGGTTTTCATCAAGATGTAAAGGTGCGTCTTTGTTTTGTCGAAGCAGAAGATATAGAAAAAAATGGTACAACTATTTTGGATGATATGGATGGTATCTGTTTGCCAGGAGGATTTGGCAATAGATGAGTAGAGGGGATGATTGCTGCCTGTCAGTATGCTAGAGAAACACAGAAGCCATATCTAGGAATTTGTTTGGGTTCACAAATTATGGCCATAGAATTTGCTAGACATGTATTATGACTGCAAACGGCCAATAGCCAAGAGTTCGATCCAGAGACTAGCGATCCAGTTGTACATATTATGGAACATCAAAAAAGCGTCAAAACTAAATGAGGTACCATGAGATTAGGAACCTATCCATGTGACATTGCTCCAAAAACTTTGGCAGCAAAGGTATATGGTCAGAAGTCTATAGATGAAAGACACAGACATAGATATGAATTTAATAATACATATAGAGAACGTATGCATGATTTGTGATTTGTTATTTCTGGAACAAGTCCTGATGGACAACTTACTGAGATTGTCGAAATCAAAGATCATCCATGGATGTTGGGAGTACAATTTCATCCAGAATTGATATCTCGCCCACTTAGACCACATCCATTATTTGTCTGATTTGTAGATGCTTGTACCAAATAATCCATATTTTTGCTCGCCATTTTCTAGTACCTGTCTAGTATCTTCTACATGTGTCTACTAAAGATGCCGCATCCTACGTGATAATATTATTTTGTCCAATCGTAGATTACCCGTGGTACCACCTATCGCATCGTAGATAAAAAAAGTCAAAAAAAGTCAAAAAATCTCTTGCAATCAATTCTCCAATCTATATCTTAGTACCCGCAACCTTGAAGAGAGGTTGTTTTCATTTGAGGCTCATTAACAGTACAGTATATTGCATTGCTTTTGAAATTTTCACCATTCGTGGTGTCATATTTCATAAAATCATAAATAATCTTTTTAAAGGCTATAAGAGGATGCCTTGGGTAGAAAAGAGGATGAAGGACGTGATTGGCTGCGAAAAGCTACGATAAGGTGCCAATAACCGTTATAGTCGTAGATGTCCGAATGGGGTAACCTACTCTGTATATCAGAGTGCCATATAGGCCAAGACCATGGGAATTGAAATATCTTAGTACCATGAGGAAAAGAAATCGTAAAGAGATTCCCTTAGTAGTGACGAGCGAACGGGGAAGAGTCTAAACCGCTATAGTGTAAGGTGCTAGCCGTTGCTATAGACGGGGTTGTAGGATCAATAATGTTCTCCTAGTAGAGGACGCAGGTATGTATAGTATGTTATGAGAAGAGTGTTGGGAAGCACTGCCATAGAGGGTTATAGCCCCGTAACAGAAAATATGCTATCGCTTGTATTGATTCCTGAGTAATGTCGAACACGTGAAATTCGGCATGAATCCGCCCAGACCACTGGGTAAGACTAAATACTTTTCTACACCGATAGAGCATAGTACCGCGAGGGAAAGGTGAAAAGAACCCCAGGAAGGGGAGTGAAATAGATCCTGAAACTTATAGCCTACAAGTGAGTGGGAGCCGCAAGGTGACCGCGTACCTATTGACGAATGGGTCAGCGAGTTATTACCAGTAGCGAGGTTAAGGCAGTTATAGCCGGAGCCGTAGGGAAACCGAGTCTGAATAGGGCGATTAGTTGCTGGCAATAGACCCGAAACGATATGAGCTAGGCATGGGCAGGCTGAAGGTATACGAAAGTATGCTGGAGGGCCGAACGGGTAGATGCTGCAAAATCTTCCGATGACCTGTGCCTAGGAGTGAAAAGCTCATCGAATATCGTGATAGCTGGTTCTCTCCGAAATGCATTTAGGTGCAGCCTATAATTAAGAACCGGTAGGGGTAGAGCTCTTATAAGGCTAGGGGTGTCGAAAGGCATTACCAAACCTTGTTAAACTTCGAATACTACCGTACATATTATAGAGTGAGACTGTGGGGGCAAGCTTCATAGTCGAAAGGGAAACAGCCCAGATTACTGACTAAGGTCCCTAAATATAGCTCAGTGGGGAAGGAGGTGCATTTGCTTTGACATCTAGGAGGTTTGCTTAGAAGCAGCAATCCTTTAAAGAAAGCGTAACAGCTCACTAGACAAGCGAGTGTGCGCCGAAAATGTAACGGGGCTAAGCTATATACCGAAGTCGTAAGCCTGTCGATTTATCGACATGGCGGTAGGAGAGTGTTCTATAATGGAATGAAGTGTCACTGTTAGGTGGCATGGACTACATAGAAGTAAAAATGCTGACATAAGTAACGCCGATAAGTAAAAATCTTATCTGCCGAAATCCCAAGGATTCCTACGCAACGGTCATCGACGTAGGGTTAGGCAGGACCTAAGGCCAAACCGAAAGGGTAGGTCGATGGACAACTGGTTAATATTCCAGTCCTTGTATATACAGTGATGCAGTTACGCATCGGGATTTGTGAGATCCTGTCAAGGATATGATAGGTTTTAAAAACAAGGTATTCGTATAGCAGTCAAGTACGCTATGTGAGCTGAGTTTTAAGAAAAGGGATCCGAAAGGTGAACAATTCTCATCGTTCTAGTGCCGAGAAACACTGCTAAACTTATGTATATACAACCTGTACCGAGAACCGACACTGGTGGGAAGGTAGAGAATACCAAGGCAATCGAGTAAATCAATGGATAAGGAACTAGGCAAATTAGCGGGTGTACGTTCGCAATAAACCCTGACCTACAGCAATGTAGGTTCGCAGCGAAAGTCGTGGGGGGAACTGTTTATCAAAAACACAGCTCTCTGCTAACATGTAAATGGATGTATAGAGGGTGACGCCTGTCCAATGCCAGAATGTTATGCTCTCTTGTGCAAGCTCGAGAGTTAAGCACTGGTGAATGACGGCCGTAACTATGACGGTCCTAAGGTAGCGAAATTCCTTGTCGGGTAAGTTCCGACGCGCATGAACGGCGCAATCATCCCCACACTGTCTTGTCCTTGAACTCGGTGAAATTACAATCCTGGTAAAAATGCCAGGTGGTTGCAGTTAGACGGAAAGACCCTGTGAAGCTTTACTATAAATTGGTATTGTAATGTAGCATATGTTGCTCAGTATAAGTGGGAGACTTTGAGATGTGGATTTCGGTCCATGGGGAGTCAAAAGTGAGATACCACTCAACGTCTGTAGCATTACTAACCTCTAAAAGTCAGAGGAACAGTGCCAGTTTGGTAGTTTTCCTGGGGCGGGAGCCTCCCAAAATGTAACGGAGGCGCACAACGGTTTGCTTGGCACGGATGGAAACCGTGCTGGACGTGTATTCGCAAAAGCAAGCTTGACTGTTAGGCTAACACGCCGAACAGGGTAGAAATACGGTGAAAGTGATCCGGATCTTTTCAAGTGGAAGAGGATCCGCTCAACGGATAAAAGTTACTCCGGGGATAACAGGCTAATG
>CAZEYI010000027.1:0-9821 GCA_964516785.1 uncultured Candidatus Peribacteria bacterium | reverse complement strand
TGTACGATAACAAACCCTCGCAATTCCAATCCATTACTTGAAGGAGCAAGTCTGAGTGCTTCGATCAAGATGCTCAATGTTTCTTCATCTATTTTTTTACTAGTATCAAATTGTTTAGTAGCATACCTCCACTGAAGTGCACCAATGATATCAATCTTATTCATTCTATATTTTTATCACAATTAAATCGTAAGTCAGGCTTTCTGATAGACTGCCCCTATCTTTGCAGATGCTATAGCGTTTGCTTTGGTGGCATTTGTAGCCAACATTTTTACAATTTGTTCGTCAGTGATCGCATTGTATTTTGCCTGGATAGGAGTGACAAATGCCATGATCTTTTCGTAGAGGAAATCTTTGACTTCTTTGTAGGACAATCCTCCGTCGGTATATCTTTTTCTTCGATGTGCGTCTTCGTCTGGGGTCAAAAATAATTTCAATATATTGTATACATTACAGGCGTCTGGGTCTTTGGGATCTTCGACTGCGAGTGCATCCGTTGCAATCTGTTTTACTCTCTTGAGAATCTGTTTGTCGTCATCTAAGAGACCTATGAAGTTATTGTATGATTTGGACATCTTGCGACCATCGATACCAGGGACTACTGCTACTTCTGGAGCAATGTAGGAGTCTGGTAGCACAAATGTTTCACCAAACATCGTGTTAAATTTCTGAGCGATATCTCTGGCAAATTCGACATGTTGTTTCTGATCTTTGCCGGTAGGAACAAGTGTGGCATCATAAAGAATAATATCTGCAGCCATCAAGATAGGATAGGTAAATAGACCTATGCTAATCTCGTTGGCTTTTTTGTTGGCGATCTTGTCTTTGAATGCATGCATACGTTCCATAAAGCCCATATGCGTCAGACAACTGAGTACTCGCGTGAGCTGAGCGTGACCTGGAACGTCAGACTGATTGTAGATAAATACTTGTTCTGGATCAGCTCCACAGGCAAGAAATAGTTTCAAAGAATTGAGCGCATTGCGACGCAATGAGCCATCTTGCACCGTCGTGAGTGAGTGCATATTTGCGACAAAGAGAAATTTCTCCGCATCAGGAAACTTGGCACAGAGGTCTAAGAATGGTTTGACTGAGCCAAAATAATTACCGATATGAAATTGGTCGGCAGTGACTTGGAGTCAGGTAAGGATACGATGATTCATGAGTCTGTAGGTCGATAAATTTACCCTACTCTATATTTGTAGGAAGTATTTGCAAATCATGCTCATAAAATGCTGGTTGACAGTCAAAACCATATTCTTGACTTATGTTTTTATAAATATATAATATGTATTCACTAAATACAAAAACTACTATGGAAACAAAAATTATTATTGGACTTGGTTTATGACTTATAGCCATCTTGGTTGGTATCTACAATATTGTCAGACACAGAAGAAGACAGTTCCTTTCTGATTGGAAGGGAGAGTTATTATTGGGAATTACTGTTATGTTTTTCCTATCTGGCTGGGGAGTTCTCGTATATGGTCCTGCTGAACTTTGGATAAAGATGCTCCACCTCTTCTCCAGTTTTGAGATATCTTTCCCTAGGGGGTAGGATAACTCACAAGACGTTACAATAAAGATGCTCCAGTAACTCTCGGTGGCATTTTTATTTTTGGAGAAAAATAATCATGTCTTGTTTTCTGAAAAAAAATCAGCAAGTATGCGATAGTATTTTATATGTCACACACAGATGAACATTTCTATCGGCAAACAGTCCAAAGGACAGCACGAGATCCTTATCGTAAGCAATAAAACTAAACTCAGTAGTACTGTGCAAACATTTGTGCAACAAACATTATCATTCAAAAAAGATATGCAATTTGCTGTATGATATCTGCCTACTATAGAAAACAAAAAAATAACGCACACTATGATCGTTCACATCAAAGATACGAAAAAGTTTGCTGATTATGCAGAAGATCTCATCGCAGAATTAGCATGACACATCAAGAAACTGGATACAAATTTTTTTGTCAATCTTGATGCTAGTGGACTCAACAAAGAAGATGCAAAGCTATTTGCAGAATTGCTTATGACAAGCCTGTATAGCTTTACCAAATACAAGAAAGCTAATACAGCAAACTACTCTCTCACTATACAATCCAAACATATAGACGCGAAGAAATTTACAAACTTGGCGGAGACCTTTGCCATGACCAAGGATCTCGTCAACGATCCATCCCATAGCATCAATCCTGAGTCATTTGAAAAAGAAGCAAGAAAAATGTTTGCCAAGGCAAAAAATATACAGATCACCGTCTTCAATGATAAAGAGCTCGTCAAAAGGTGAATGATGGGTATCTACGAAGTAGGGAAATGATCGGTGTATGGACCAAGACTCGTCCTTATCGAATACAAAGGAAGCAGTAAAAAATGATATGATATCTGACTTGTGGGTAAAGGAGTTTGTTTTGATAGTGGTGGCTACAATCTCAAAACATCGGGCCACATAGAAGATATGAAACTCGATATGGCTGGCGGCGCAACGGTACTCTGAATACTCAATTACGCTGTCAAAACAGGACTTAAAAAAAATATCATCGTCTGAGTGCCTATGGTAGAAAATATGATCTCACACAATGCGTTTAAGCCTGGAGAAATCATAACCATGTATAGCGGCAAGACTGTGGAGATTGGTAACACTGATGCGGAAGGAAGGCTCATACTCGCTGACACACTTGCTTATGTTGAAGAAAAGTACAAACCGGAATATATTTTTGACTTTGCGACACTGACGGGGGCGCAATTGGTTGCTACTGGCAGTTCTATCACAGCAATTTTATGAAGAAATAGGAAACTCAATCAAGCATTCCAAGATAGAAGTTTTGAACTCAAAGATAGAGTGCGAGAACTACCCTATTTCCAACCATATCTCAAAACATACAGGTCAGAGATAGCAGATATAAACAATATGAATACAAGCGGGGCTGCCGGCCCTGGCACGATCACTGCCGGATTGTTTTTGGGAGAGTTTATCAGTATGCAAAACTGGATCCACTTTGATATTGCGGGCCCTGCATACAAAGCACGCGACTTTCTTACTGGGCACGGTGCTACAGGATGTATGATTAGACTGATGGTAGATTTCCTTGAGAAGTAAGGCAAAAAGATTATACTATGTGCTCACAAACACACCATACTTATGAAAACAAAAACACTTATCAAAATTCTGAGTTGCGCAGAAGGTATTCTTATTCTAATCGCAACAATTTTCTATTCATTCATCGCCTGGGGCTGGTGCACTACTATGCCATGGTATGGCATACTGTCTATCAGTATTGGAGGTAGTCTGACTTGCATGTTTTGCATCACACAGACAAGTGCAAAATGGCAGTCCTTGCTACCTGCTGGACAGTTTGAAGAATGACGTTCTACACTAAAAAAGAGAGCCCGGTTTGGGCTCCTTTTTTGTTTTGTCACAGAAAAACTTGTACATTCGTATGATATAGATAAGAGTACACTATCTTTTCATCTATAGAATTAGTAAAAAAATGTACAAAAAAATTATCGTAGCAGTATTGGCAGTTTTTGCGCTCACTACCGTAGCCTGATTTGCGGATGAGATTATCATCGATCCGATAACCAAGAAAATTACTATCGTCACCGATAGTGGGTCAGTCACGGCTGATGATCCTGTCACAACTACTGGAAATGCGGATGATACTACATGAAGTAATTTTGCTGAAACATTTATAGACACTGGAGCTACAACAACTGATGATGTTGAAGAAGATATTGTTGAAACTGGAGCCAACGATACAAACACGGGCGTTATCCAAACCGTAAGCGCTCCTGCTCCTACGGATGAGTTTGGTCTTGCTCTGCAATGGATGTATACCAATGGAATGACCAAATATAATAATGCTACTGATTTTAGAGCAGATGATGGACTCACGAGACAGGAAGCTGCTAAAATAATCGGACAAGCATATGTGGTTCTCTGATATCCACAAATAGCAACCAGCTCTGGATGTGACTTTACTGATGCAAGTAGCTTTGATCCAAGTTTGTCTCCATTTATCGCAAAAGTATGCGGCCGATGATTATTCCAAGGAAGTAAAGGTGCATATATGCCAAACGATGTACTCACCAGACCTCAAGCACTCACTGTGCTTATCAGAATGATGGAAGGAAGAAAGTCCAATGAATCCAAAGACCCTCGATGGCAAGACTACTTTACCAAGGCAAACGCTATCGGTATCGTGGATGAATATAGTTTCAATAGTTTTGATAAAGCTATCACGAGACGCGAAGTTGCTCTCTTGGTATATAGGATCAAACAAATAGTCGAAGATGAAAATCTCAGAATACAAAGTATAAACGCTATGAATGATGTAGCTCCTGTAGTGGATACCTGAAGTATTGATAAAACACTTTGATACACTGAACAACTCGCCATCATCGCGGCCGGACTTGATGCAAGTGATGATCCCGAACTGGCTGAGGCAATCAATTGGATGCATGATAATGAGCTCACGACATTTACCGAGATCAATAGTTACAAACCATTTCAAATACTCACCAGGGAAGCTGCTGCCAAGATGATAGTAGCCTTTGCAAATCTCTATGCTGATACAGACAAATTGGTCAATGCATACAGCGAGCAATGTGCATATACCGATATGAGTAAAGCAACCGATGATCTCAAATCTTCTATTACACAAGCCTGTGAACGATGACTTATTATAGGCAAAAATAAAACTTTCTCTCCCAAAGATCCTATTACCAAAGCAGACTTTGTAGCAGCGCTTATTAGGTTACTAGAATGAAGACATCTAGATGAAACAAAATTGCCTCGATGGAAAGCATACTACCAACAAGCACATGATTTAGATATCGTGGCTCCATCAGATGTCATTACTTTTGATCAACCGATTACCAGATACGAAGTAGCCTTGTTCCTCTATAGATTTAAGGTCAAATATCTCTTGCTCAAAAATCTAAATGCAGACAAATTGCTGAATGAAATTATTACTACCGTCTCTGGATCAGAAAAAACCGCGACCAATGGCGCACCAGAATGAAACGTCTATGTCAGCACCAATTTGCTCAAAGATACAAACTTCGTCATCGGATATATAGAATTGTTTGGTACGAGATATAAAGTTGTGAAGACAAGTATGCAGTCATACTTTGGCAATAATTTTGTCTGGTATGCTGATATCAAAGACTTGGCGAGCGATGATAAATTGTGAACACTTAGTCTCATCGTCAGCAATGATCAACTCGTGGAAGGAACCGTAAGATTTACTGTCTGAGAGTTTGATTATACTATTACCGCTGATGCGAGCACTACTGCATATTATATGATAAGAGGACAATAATCTGTTGCAAAAATCATGTTGTAAAGATATAGAATAGATAATTTATTAAGACTAGAGATATGGAAGTAAAGAAAATTTCAACGGAGACAAATGATACGGTCGTAGCCTGACATAGACCGGAAGATTTTGATGCGTTTGTCGGACAAGAACAGATCAAAGAAGTCTTGCGTACTGCTATATCCAGCGCACATAAGAGAGACTCGCAACTCGGGCATATCCTCTTTTCTGGACCAAGCGGATACGGTAAAACTACCCTTGCACATATCGTGGCCAAGAAGATGGGCAAAAATTTCAAAGCCATCACAGGATATGCTATTAGCAAACCTGCAGAGATAATTTCGATACTCAACACCCTCGAGACTGGAGATATCCTCTTCATCGATGAAATACACAGACTCAAACCAAACATCGAAGAAGTACTCTACATCGCGATGGAAGATTTTGTCATCGATGTGGTGATGCCAGAGTGAGACAACATGAGAATACCTATCCAGCCCTTTACGCTCATCGGTGCAACAACCAAGCCTGAGAGTTTATCACAACCACTCAAAAATAGATTTGTGTATCATTTCCACTTCATGGATTATGATGGAGGCGAAAAAAGACAAACGGTGGAAAAATATTTGCTCCATCACGACATCAAAGTAGATGCTGATATCATCAACGATGTCTGTGCCAAAGTCGATAGCGTACCGAGAGAAATATATAACTACTGTATCAAGATCAGAGATTTTGTGATAGCAAAAGAACACGGTATGCTCGATGCACATGCTTGGGGACATTTCTTGGAACACAGCAAGATAGACGATGGTGGGATGACACCATTGCATCAGAAATATCTGGCGATCCTGGAACAATATGACAGACCGATTGGCATCAAAACTATTGCAGCGCAATTGGGAGTCAATGAACAAGCCATCGAAGAAGATATCGAGCCTTTGCTTATGAAATTGGGGAAGGTAGAAAAGACTGCGGGAGGGAGAGTTTTGGGATAAATTTATGATATATAAATATCACTATGAGTAAAGCTTATGTTTACATAATTATTTTAACTACCATCTTTCTAGCGGGATGTAGTTATGGAGTAAGGGAAGAAGCAAAATTTACTCTCAAATTATATGAACGCAACTTTTCTTCTGCTCTTTCGGGGGCAAATCTAACCATTGGCATTTCAACTATTGATATTTTCACGGGCTGTAATATATTAGAAAATACGCTAAGTACTAGAGATAACCAAATAACTATCAACATTTGAAATGTTACGCCTTGATGATGATCAAATCGAATGCCATGTTGACCCGGACCTGCTAGCTTCGCAAAAGATTTAAGTTTACAAGATGGTGATTATATTCTTGAATTTATATCGAAAGGGAATTCTAATAAATACTCTTTGATGGTTTGAGAAAAAAGTGTATCTCTATCTGCATTAAACAATGATTTTATCGAAACCCAACATACAGAGATAAAGAGATTTCTACAGAATGAATTGGAAGCAACCTGTTGGTCTAACTGATCTTATGGAGCATGGGGGAATGATATAAATAATAAACGATGTCAGAGTTTCTTTAATGAAATAAATAAAGTAGCGACTCCCTACATTGTAGCTGAACAATCTAAACAGCCAAAAAATCAGTTTTACTTATATACTGGTGATCGTGATACCCTCGTTCATTTGATTAAAAAATACACATTGCATGGTATGTATGTAAAGTTAGTAAGTTGAATTTGAGAAGTCTACTTTTGTCCTAGTTCATGCGATTCTCCTATAGTCTGAGGCTCGGTACCAACTCAGATTATAGAATACCTAAATGAACCCAAAAATGATATTGGTGCGTGCAAAGAGAATGATACAAATTGTGTCATAGAAGTCGCGTCTACCAATAAAGATACAAAATTATGCGATACCCTTACTTCTGCTGGAGACAAAAGAGATTGTAAAGATTATGTATGAATCGCCATATGAAATCCACGTTCATGTAAAGATGGAGATTCTAGTTGTTATATTTACGCAGCAGTGAAAAACAATAAGCCAGATCTATGTGAAAATATAAACGAGAATAATGATAAATGAGAATGTTATACTGCTTATGCAAAAATTTATAATGACATGTCTTTTTGTTCTAAGATCCCTGAAACCAATAATCGAATAGGAAAATTACAGCGATGTCTAGATGCTTTTAAATAACCGACAATATTCAAAATGTTTGCTACAATATTATCAGTACTAGCAATCCATCTCTTGGCAGTGATGATGCCAGGACCTGATTTTATCGTAACAGTAAAGTATGCACTCAAATACGGGAGAACAGGAGGTATCCGAATAGCTATAGGAGTATGATTGTGAATTGGCGTGCACGTCCTCTACTCGGTGGTGTGATTAGCATTTATTATATCACAGTCTATAGTACTATTTAGTATCATCAAATATTTGTGAGCAGCATATTTGATCTATATCTGAATACAATCACTCAGAGCAAAAACTTCACCACAAGCAACACTCACTGCAACACACCAAGAACATATCAGTTCACGAAAAGCATTTCAAAGTGGATTTTTGACCAATGTATTGAATCCCAAGGCAACATTATTTTTCTTAGGATTGTTTACGCTCGTCATATCTCCAGAAACACCAAAATCTACTGTTGCTATAGCGTGAATTATGATGATGATCGATACCGCAGTATGGTTTAGTATCGTGGCAGTATTTCTTACCACAAAACACGTGCAAAAAATATATCATAAAATCGAATACTGGCTCAACAAAGTTTTCTGATGATTGTTAATTTTGTTTGGTATTAAAGTAGCTTTGAGTAGTGTAGATAAATAAAAAGTACACAATAAAAAAATGTAGCCAGAACCAGCTACATTTTTTTGCTCTTCACACTATGTGTGATCTGATAATTCACGGTACCGTTTGTTCAAGGTAGTATAGTATGATTGGGCCGTGTCTCGTTCTTCTTGAGACAATAGCTTCTCATTTACCAACATCCCTGCCAATCCCATTGCACCTCTTACTGTTTCTAGATCTAGCGTGCTCACCTTATCTACAAAAGCAGATAGTCCAGAAAGGGTTGCTTTTTTTACTGTTTCCTCACTACCTACTAAGGTAAGAGTCCATATAGTGTTTTTGTTTTTTAGTGTGATTTTTTTCATGGGTATTTTTTTTGTTGAGGCGAAAAATTACTTTTTTGCGGAGTAATTACTATAGATTTTTTTGCTTAATTTTTTGTGAGGATAGAACACAACAATTTTCTATACTGTATAGACGTATCGTCTAAAATCTTCTCATGCTCTAGCATCAATTCCGGAGTATAGAGTATATAAGGGACTTGGTATTCATCGTTTCTGTCTCTAAATTCCTTGAGTAATCTAGCAGTTTGTTTGCATGTAGCATACTTATCAACGATTTGTTTCTTATCTGAAAGAGAAACTAATCACACTATAAGCTCATTCATTTTTTCCAAGACTTTTTGGAGCAATTCGGATTCAAATGCTCATGAAGCGCGGTGGTTCAACTGATATCTTGTTGTATGATCGTTAGATACTTGTCTCCCTGTCATTGTAGATTGATCTATCAAAAAAGCGTATCGTTATGATACGCTTTTTGTATATTTTGTCAATGATTATTAGAAAGGCAAATCATCGTCTCCACCAGTACTTGCTGGAGCGCTAGGCGCTGAACCATCAGACGCTTCCAATCTCCATGCAGTGACGCGGTTGTAGAGTTTGTCATTGTATTCACTAGCTTTGAAGTTTAATGATGCTTTGACAACATCTCCTTCTTTGAACTGTTTGATAAGCTCTACTTTTTCACCCAATACGTCTACGACGATACTATTTTTCTTGTAATCTTCCATTTCACCTATTTCTTCGAGCATAAATGAAATCTTTGGTAACATTTTTTGACCTACGGCTACTTCTGGTGTGATTTTTGTGATTTTCCCTGTAAATTGCATGATATGTATCGTGAATAATAAAGGCATCAGGTCCTTAAGGACAGATTGACTGCGTTGTTAGTGTTTTGCTCTTTTTTTGCAAGCGCAAAGCTCGTAGATGAAGAACAAAAGGACTGCAATATTGAGCATAACGTCTGCGAGATTGAACACGGGGAATGAGCCTATACTGATGAAATCTCTTACTCCATGCAATACTATCCTATCGACCAAATTTCCCAATAAACCAGCCAATAAGAATATGGCAACTCGTTTCGGCAAGAGTATATTTTTTCGCAATCGGATGAAAAATCATCCTGCTAGCACAGAGAATACAATCACCAATCGCAATGGGACTGGCAAGGATCGTGCTATACCTGTATTGAAATGTGGCTGGAGAAATCGTAATTCTTTTCCTATCTGTAGGTCATAGAAGAAATACTTGGACAGCATATCTGCTGCAAACAGCAGTGCTATGATGAGTATAGATCGATATTTTTGAAACATACTACTCTTCTTTGTGACGAGTAAAGAGTTGGCGAGGATCTTTTCTCTCTCT
>CAZEYI010000026.1:0-10094 GCA_964516785.1 uncultured Candidatus Peribacteria bacterium | reverse complement strand
TAACTGGCAACGAATGACAGGAGAATGAGATATCTACTATGGTCTTTATCGGAGAAAGGCAATCGCCAATCCCAGCCTATGTAGTAAATGATGTAGGAGGTAGGTCGGTACTGACACAAAACGATACCTGTATAGAAAATGGTCAAGAAATCCCAGCATATAGAGTAGATAGATATCAGAAGCTTATTATCGATAGTTCCGAATCAGTAAATGTACAAGGACAGTCCAAAGACCTAGTATCTTGGTTCAAACCACAAAACGAAGACATATTTAAAACGAGTGCAAATAAATTTAATTACAATTTCACAGAGGTTGGTTGTCAATCTGTAGAAATGACACTCGAAGACACAGCAGCATCCAAAAGCACCAAGACCAAAATATGGTTCAATGTAGTAAATGCATTACCAACACTGGATAACCTACTTATGTGATTTCCACAATATGGAAATGACGCTGGAATAGGATTCCAAGAAAGTAACAAACAACCTATAGATATACTTGCAAGCACGTTTGATCCATTGATTATAAGAGTAACGGCAACTTCAGCCAAAGATCCTGATGGACAGATAACATACTTCCAGTTCTATTACTATGACAAAGAGGACCCAAACAGAATTTTGGGAGTAAAAATATCTCCAGCAAACATCCCATACGCATTCTTTTCGCTACCAAGAACTCCCGGGGAATATGTGTTTGGAGTAAAGATGTTTGATAATGATGGAGCGAGTCAAGCTAGTGAAGATATCATAGGTTTAGGGCCTGTTGTGCTTTTCCCACCAGATACCAATCAACCAGATATCCCGATGGTTGTTCTTAAAGTAGATGACAGTAACACAGAAATCGGAGAAGAAGTTACCTTTGAAGTTGCATCCAAGATATTATCAAACAAATCTGACTTTGAACAAGAAAGAGTAATACAATATGACTTCAATGGCGACGGAGAATACGATCTCACTACAAAAAAAGACAAGGTAACCTATGTGTATACTAAAGTAAATTTAGAGTGATTTGAACCTCGTGCTTCAGTCTTATATAGAGGCAAAAGAGGTGTTGCTGTAGGAGAAAAGGTGATTGTAAAAAACGGTCTCAAACCAAGATTGTTATTAACAAGCTTTGATAAATTAGTCTTATTTAGAGACATAAGTATCGGAGATATAGCACAGCAAGAAACATGTTTCAACATCAGAGCCTGCGATACGGATCCAAATTATCTACTCAAAAAGGGAGCAGAAAAATGATTCCCATTGGTCTTTGAATATCCAGAATATGATACATATATCACACAGATGGATCTCATAGATAGTAGCGCAAATACAGCTACCAAGAGATGGCCCATAGTTGTTTCCCCAGTAACGGGAGATAGCTCACCTATACATATTCTTTCTATCCCTGAATTGTCTACTACTGATGGTGCAGATACCACTATAAGAGAAGTATTTGTTGGAGAAAATCTCAACAACACAGTCACCTATTATATGAAATACAGCGGTGCTGGTACATGTTTTGTAGACACAAATATAGAAGTAGATAGCGATAATGACGCCAACAAAGAAAACGACAAAGATTTCCTGTGTAACAAAGTTGCAAATATTGCCTACGAACCACAATTTGAAAGTGTGATTGGAAGGGTGTATTACGACGATGCGGGCAAAACCATAAGCCAAGAATTTTATGTCAGCTTCATAGACTTTACACTCAAACTTACAGAAGAAAAACAGGCTGTATACGAACTCGTAACACAAGTGTTGACCACATTGGACACAGAAAAAGGAGACAACAAACATCTCAGAGACCTACTCCTTTCTTTGAGATCTAGTCTTGTAGATGATGATGATAGCAAAGCACTTATTGTAAGTATAGATGATAAGATAAAAGCAAACACCACAGTATTGTCTGAAACAGAAAAAGAGGCAATACAGAGCATTATAGAAAAACTCAAAGATAGATCGGTATCTGCAGCTATTGGAGATTCTGTCTATGTACAAGCTAAGTCAGAGATACTCTCGCTCATGCCAATAGGCATCAAAGAAGATATAAATCAGTTCTTCTTACAATTTGAAAGCGCAACAGCAATTGATGGTCAGACATTACAAGATATACAAAAACAGATCCTCCAACAAATGTTGGACAAAATAAATACCGCCAGAGCTTCATCAAGCGATAGTATACAAGAAAACCAAATAGATCCCACAGACATAGATACTACAATCGTTCCAAATGTATGTACTATTATGAAATTCTACAATATACCAAGCAAGCTCTGTGGATCTGATGAACTACAGGAGATCCCAGAAAATTCTACTACCGTTGGTGGAATAAGTAGTGTTGTAAAAATTATACTTACTATAGCAGGGATTGGGATAGGAATATTTGTGGTTTTGGTGCTCATATTTGCTGTCAAAGCAAAACTCAAAAACAAAGATGAGGATGAGGGTGATGAGGAATATGTCGTAACAGAACCAACGCCAAATTCTCCAGCTCCAACTACAACTGAACCTACACAGACACCTCCTCCTACAACTCCTCCGCCTGCAGCACATTAATTTGACTAGATGAAGAACAATATGAAACCTGATACAAAAAATGCTATTTTCGTAGATGCCTCATGCATTGGCAATCCAGGACAAATGGAATATAGAGGAATCGACGGCAGAACAGGCAAGACACTTTTTCATAGCCCCATTTTCCCAGTTGGGACAAACAATATTGGAGAATTTTTAGCAATAGTTCACGCTATCCAACTCTGTGTAAAAAATAAATGGGATAAGATAATCTACTCTGATTCACAGACAGCTATCCAACGATTACAATCCAAAAAAATTAAGACCACACTCGAATACAACGACCAAACAAAACCTTTGCTAGAGAAACTTCAACAAGCACTCACTCGAGCCAAGACAAACGAGATCACAATTCCTATATACAAACGAGAAACAGAACTTCGATGAGAAATTCCTGCAGATTTTGGAAGAAAATAGCGTGCTTGTACTTTGTATATTTTTGCCTATAAGCTAAAAAATCAAGAGTTTATATAAAACTAAGGTATGAAGATAATAGTGTGATTTATTGCTCTCTGTATCGCTCTACTGGGAGTAGGCCGATGGCTCAATCAAGAAAAAGCTAACGAACCTGATCGAACAGACGAATTGATACAAACGTGAATAGGAACAAATATATATACAGATTCAACTCCTGTACAAATATTGCCACAACCCACACAAGAGGATACAAACATTGTTGTATCTAACCCAGTAGTCGAACAAGCAAAACCAAACATTCCTGAATCAATACAATTAGATGTGCCATTTTATGTACAAGCGCCTGATAATAAGCGAGTTTTGCCGCGAACTGAAACATGTGAAGAAGCAAGTCTCGCGCTCGCTGCCTACTATATAAAATGATTAGCGCTAACAAAAGAACAATTTAAGCAAGAAATGTTGGCACTTATAGATGTTGAAAAAAAATTATTCAGTAACTACATAGACAACAATATAGTAGAACTCCAACAAGTATATGATTCATATTATAATGATGGAACAAGCAAGATTATAGAAAATCCCACAATAGAACAAATCAAAGAAGAGCTCGCTCAGTGAAATATTATAGTAGCGCCATTTGCTGGTCGTGAACTCAACAACCCTCACTTCAGTGGTAGTGGTCCTAGGTATCATATGTTAGTTATAAGATGATACGACCAGACATACTTCTATACCAATGACGTAGGGACCCTTCATGGCGAAAACTTTGCTTATACGCATGATATAATTATAAATGCCATGCATGATCTTACTGATGGAGACATATCTCAGTGAGCTAAGCGTATGTTAGTTATAGCTAAATAATATGGACAAAGATCAACAACATTCGATAAAGATAATGCAAAGTTTTTCATTGATACTAATATTTTGTATTGGTTGATTTGTGGTGGGGAATGGTATTATAAATAAAGGATTGAGTGAAAATATATCCAAACCAGAGGTCGTGATTCCATCTCCTAGTATCGAACAGGAAGTTGTTAAAGAAATTCCAAAGACGGTAAAAAAAGACCTTCCTCCGTCAGTAACTTTGGGGGTTCCATTTTATATGCAAGCACCTGATAATAAGCGAGTCCTTCCTTGGACAGAAGCCTGTTCGGAGGCAAATCTCGTATTGGCTGCATATTATATACAAAACAAAACACTTACAAAAGATCAGTTCAAAAAAGATATCTTGGCAATGACCAAAATACAAGATAAATTTTTCGACACCTATATTGAGATACCTATGGTTGAGCTGAAAAAATTATATGATAGATTTTACCCAAAAGCAGGGACTAGTAAGATAATAGACAAACCCACAATAGAACAAATCAAAGAAGAGCTCGCTCAGTGAAATATTGTCATAGTGCCATCAGCAGGCAAAAAGTTAAACAATCCATACTATCTAGAATATGCACCTAGATTTCACACAATCCTTCTCAGATGATATGACGACAAATATTTCTACGCCAATGATGTTGGTATAAGTCGTGGCGAAAACTTCCCCTATCTCCAAGAAGTAATTATGGAAGCAAATCATGATCTCGTGGATGGAGATATCACACAATGAGCAAAGCGTATATTGGTTATAAGTAAATAGCCTATACAATACCTTGAAATATACAAGAACATAAATAATATAAATGTCAATTATTTGGTGGCATATTTTCTATGAACAATATTGAAAATTGAGAGTCAGATATATCTAAGTGTCCATATCATAAGCTTTTGGCTTTATCATGACGAAGTGGGGGAAAACTTACTGCCATCAAAAAAAATGTGGGTGATTTTTTATACAACAACAACCAATTAGATTGAAGTAGTATACAAAAGATTATTAAATCCCAAGACCTATGAGGCATTGATGATATAGTATGACTTAGCAAACACCTTGCTGTTCGATTTTATAAAGAACTTATAAAGTCATTTATACAAGACAAGGAATTTGGTAAATACTTCTCTAATATCAAATATAATATAGAAGAATTTGATATGTTATTGAAGATATGCAATGAAGATGGGGGCATAAAAGAGAAGGAAACAAACGAGGTGTTTGCAATATTTCAGAATATGCCATTCTGAGAATGATCAGAAACAAATAAAAAATATGCCGAAAAAACACAAAACACCATAAACAATATGTCAAAAGACGATCAACTAAAGGTCCAACTATATATATTAATAATGAGAAAGATTGTGCCGGGAACAGGATCGAGTGAGTGACGCATGTTTTCACCAATATTTGGTATGATATCACATATCATTCGACACATCAATAGACACCATCAAGGGGGAGTAAAGATCATAGACAATACAAAAGTGCCTCCATATTTTTATGAAAAGGCAAAATTGGGAAGTCAGTATCATGCGGAATTATTTAGACTTGTTGCTGGGGAATATAATAAATTAAGATTACCAATGTATGAAAAAAACGATAAATATAGTAGTTTTTTTAAAAGAATGTACATTAGATATAATAAAGCGATGGGGGAACAAGGTCCCCTGCCAAAGGAACTACTAGAATTAGAAAAAAAGTATGATCCGGCTCTCAAATGAATAGATAGTCCTATATATGTGTGCCCAGCAATAAATGAGTTTCCAGAATATTATAAACTACTTTTGTGATTAATTCATGAGAACTGCCTAGAAAACAAAGATAAGTTGTCTAGCACTTAGTTATCTTCTTCTCATTCATCATACTCCTCGTCCTCAGTATCACTCGATTCTGGCATTATTTCACTAACAATATACTCTAACTGCTCTTCAGTTAGAGAGAAAAATCAAATAGATCAAATAAGTGCTGCGCGAGACTCTGTGGTTTCATCACAAAAATAATCAACCAATTCGTGGATATTTTCGCAAATCTTTTGTGTAAACGCCTCATCTGAAACCTTTAGTATTGATTGGACTTGTTGGAGAAGATTGGCAAAAAAAGGAAGTGATCCAGATTTTTTTATATCTTCAATATATCCAACCCAATCAATATCTCCATTTTCTCTTATAAAATCATCTTCCATAAATACACAAACATCAGGGATGTCATCTATATCAAGACCTATTTCCATGTCAGGAAGATATTTATTATTGTCCAATAGTGCTTGTAAAACAACGAGGCTTTGTAATATCCTAAGTTGTTGATGTATATGAAATATTTCTTGATGCTTTTCTTTCTCTGCCAAAGAAAATTCATCAACAGGCAACTTGAGTCAGTTTTCAACAAATTGTGTGTAGAGAGCTAGAAGTGTTTGTTCTATAGGCAATAATTTTTCCACATTTATCGCCCTAAATTGATCAAATTGCTCTGTCATACAATCAAAATATTTATCATCATTTTTGCTTCCTTTGGCATCAATTCAACTCAATTCAATAGTGAGGCGCTTCGAAAATCATGAAACAAGCCTTTCTTTTGTTAATATATCAAAAGGTATTGGTTCTCAAATCCAAACTGGATGATCTGAAATTTGTGTAGCAAAACCTAATTCCATAAAAAACAACAAATTAAGAAAAAATATAATAACAAAATGTCAAGTACATGCAATCTAAACAATAAAAAAAAATCACAGCCTTCGCTGGATTAATTTTACAATGGAGCGGAATACGAGACTCGAACTCGCAACCTCGTCCTTGGCAAGGACGCGCTCTAGCCAATTGAGCTAATTCCGCAGTTTGGTGCAGGTTCTACTATAGATATCTGCACCTCGAAAGCAATATGTTTTTAATTATACTTCGATAATTTCCACTTCTTTCAATTTCTTGTCTGCCACTGTTTTGGATGTATGTAAGAGATTTGTTGGTGTAAGTATAAGCAAAACCACAGCCAATAATTTTACCATATCTCCCACATAGACGTGAGCCTCTATATTATTTGTTAATATATACTGTCCAGCAAACAAAAGAGCCAAACTTAAGACAAATAAGGTTGGTTTGTGCATAATAACCATTACTGGATAGAACCCATAAAAGACAAATTTATACACAAAAAAAGCTATAAGCAATATATATAACAATAGATTAAGATTCATATATTCTGGTTGTACTATCGTTGCTCCATTCACAAACAAATATACAAAATACCAAATAAATGCACCATACACTGCTATAATTGATCATCTTTTGACAATATCCCACATATCTTTTGAGCTAGAGAATAAACAATACCCTCTTCTATCTTTTTTTTCACATACTACAAGCTCTTATCTATATATTAATATAATATAATTAAATATAAAAAATTAATAACAACAATAATGACACAAGATGACAAAAATGTAAAAAACACAAAACAATCAATCAATAAGCCACGTTATCGAGTCGACAAAAAAACACTTTGTGTCCAGACTGTGAAAAAAATCACACAAACACTCCGAAAAAAGATATAATAGGACAGTGAGAAAGATGTGAAAAACTTTTGTATACCAACCCCACTTATATATACTCTCTTTATTGATTTCCTAACTATCTACTATGCCATCTATTAAACTTTCACAACAAACATACGACGAATTTGAAAAACTCAAAGAAATTATGGCGCAAATGCTACACAAAGACGAACTTGATAGCGATCAGGTAATTGCATCTCTTGTGTGAGGATTCCTAGATTCATTGAGCCAGGAAACAAACCAACACTCCACAACACAATGATGTTGTAGTAATTGAAGCAACCCAAACCACCAACACAAAAAAGAAGGATGTTGTGGCTGAAGCTGTTCACAAAAAACTAAAACTGTCTAAATATATTCTTAAGCTCCCTTCTCTTTTTCTTTTCTTCTTCCTTTTCTTGTTTCACCAAATCCTCTTCAATTCAGGTTTCCTGTAAAACATCTTGGGGAACTGTAGGAATATTGGCTTGTGGCTGTTCCTCTAGAGCAGCAGAAGGAGACCCAACATCTTGAATGTCCACTTTGTCGACAGAAGCTACAACATCCTCATTAATCACCTTTTCATCCACAACAGAAGCCACATCTTGCATACTAAAAAACGGATCTGGCGGCAAGGTTTCTAAATCATCCCAACTACCCTCGGTTTGTATATTTTTTTCTGCAATTATATCATTCGTTTTTTCAAATAACCCCGATGCAACAGTATTTCATATACTACCGTAAACAACTATGTCTGCATATGAAACTGAGAATCATTCTTGTTTTGGGAGAAAACTATAATCACTAAGTGGGACATCAATAATTTTGTATGCGGCCCTATCAACAAAATGCATATGAGGTCACTTATTCTTTTCAAAATAAGCCTTATCAAACACCCCTACCAATTTAGTGATCTCCTTAGTATCAATAAGGTGTTCTAGCGTTCTATATATCGTAGCAATACCAATACGCCCATACTTCTTTTTCATAATATCATAGATATCATCTGCAGTTAGGTGGTCGTCTCACAATATTTTAAGTATTGTTTGGTGATATTTTAATCTCGCCATTTGCTCGGTCGAACTAAACAATACATAAGTATAAAAAAATTTTACAAAAAAAGCAAATTTATAGGAACCAAATAAGAACTAGCAAAAACTATCAAATTAGGAATAGTTATCATTATCGTTATTAAATATAACATATATTTTGTTGTTTATAATCTCAAAAGTCCGGTATTTTGGCAGCAAAAAAGCTATGTATAAGAATAGATGAAAAAAGAATATAGGGAAAGTGGCTAAATAAAAGGAATAAATAAAAAGAATGAGATTGATTATCATTATCGTTATTACATATGTAATTGTATTTGAATTTTGAGGTATTGTTTGGTGTTTATGATGTTTTATCTACTCTGATAATGAGATTGATTATCATTATCAGATAAAAAAGTAGTTGTGAATTGTGTTTATAAAACAAATATATTGTTTGTAGTATCTACATAATTCAAGAGGCTAGCCTATTAGTTTGGCTGATAAAAAACATATGTCCATATGTGTCTATTTTGACACAAAAAATTTGACATACACTATGTTTGAGAGTAGTATTAGAGTAACAATATTTACTTCGATATGGACACGATACATGGGAAAGGTAATTTCTATAAAGAACACCGCCAAGCTAAGCGAAAAATCTAATGGAAAATCAGATATATACACACAGCTCGTAGTGGACGTATTACAGAGAGGAGAAAAACCTACCAAAGATCAGGTAGTGCAGTATTTACAACAACACAACATTATATCACACAGTGTTGATGATCTACGAACAGACCTATCTGACGTGTTTCCTACAGAACTATCACACGACGACATTCAGCTTCTAGCAAACATGTATGAGGATATAGGTGCTCGTAGTCTTGATCTGCCAGAATTTTCTATAAATTTTGACAATACCCATGAGCCACTATTAGATCGCTCTCTGGATGCAATAACATCGCTATTGGATCGCCAGACAGTATCGCAACTAACTCTCTGAACACAGCAAGATTTATTACAAAATCTTCATCAATATCCATTAAATAAAAAAGCACCAAAAATACACCCGCTCAATAGTCGTTTCACCAGAAAAAAATGATCATCAGATCAATCAGCTAGAAAAGCAGCATAATTCTATTGCAATAACATTGCATTTAACTATAAAAGAGGCAGATTTATCTGCTTTTTTCTATATATGTCGACAACTATTTTGTATATTCTATGAAGTGTCGTAGTAGTGAGTTTGATTTCTTTTGTGGGTGTTTTCAGTCTATGACTGAGAATAGAAAAACTTAGAACTATAGTTATTTATCTTGTAGCATTGGCAGCTGGAGCATTGATTGGAGATGTGTTTTTACATCTTCTGCCTGAGTATCTTGCAGAAAATACATTTGATCAGCATAGTGCATGGTACATCATAGCGGGTATCGTGTTTGGTCTCGTTCTAGAGAAGATCATCCACCGAAGGCACTGCCATCTTCCGACTACCAAAGCACATCCACATCCGTTTGCATACATGAATTTAGTTGGCGATATGGTACATAACTTTATCGATGGTATTATCATCGCAGCCAGTTATTTTGTCAGTATCGAAGTAGGTGTTGCCACAACTATCGCTGTCATACTCCATGAGATACCACAAGAAATAGGAGACTTTGGCGTCTTAATTCACGGAGGATTTAGCA
>CAZEYI010000025.1:0-10186 GCA_964516785.1 uncultured Candidatus Peribacteria bacterium | reverse complement strand
CCGGTTCGAATTTGACTGGTCCATTTGATTTCAATACATTGCTTTCCAATAGCTACCAAGAGACCAAGTATATAGGCAAACTTGCATTTGTGCGTCATCACCTGATGCCTGATGATGGAGAAAAATCATCGGAGCCCGACCAGGAGATGCTACAATATATGTCCACATTACTTTTTGATTATTATAAAATTGAGGAAAGAGAAAAAGCTTGGGCAGAAGCAAATAAATATTATATAGCAGAAGATGGGGAATTTTTTGCCCAAGCAAAACAAAACTATCAAGAGACACAAGCTCAGTTAGCAAAAATTATTTCTTTCCTCGAAGATTTTGTGAAAGATAGTAAACATAAACCCATTTTTGATATGGTTGATATCTATATGGATTTGGAGTTTTTGCGTGCACAGATCCATCATAAGGTCAAGGATATACAGATAGTCGAATAATAAATTTCTATAGATATACATAGCTTGCTCTTGAAAAAAGCTCGGAGATCTCTATCATTCGACCTCACTAATTTTTTGTAACATGAGAAAAAAGTTTACGTACGCACTACTTGTATTGGTAGTGGGTATTTGTAGTGCGAAGGTAGTAGACCTAAACACTAAAGAAGAGGTAAAGCCTGAAACTCAGGCTTATGAATGGGTTTTCGTTCAGGATGGCAAAGTCATCAGAAACGAAGCAGACTGGGATCCAAACAAACCTTTTAAACAGGTTTGTCTGCGTATTGAGTAGCTCATTCTATACTCCCAAAAAATTGAAGGCCGCCTGTTTATCTTGCGGCCTTTACCATTAAGTAAAAAATCCCATCTGACGCATGACATACATTGACATTCTATAGTAAGTTAATATAATCCAGAGATTTACTTATTGTAATATGACATCAATCCTATGAACAAAATGACGCCACATAAACTCCATCAGTTCTTGAATTACGAACAGACACCTGAAAGCTCATTAGGTAAGATGATACTTCGAAATAAGGTCTCTATGGCTCGTGCTCTTAGTATTCCATGTCGATATGATATCGTTGGACATATAAAATCTAAGATGGGCAAGCTCCCACAGGTAGATATCAATAATCATAATGAAGTGAGAGATGTTATCGTGCAATATATCAATGATCAGATGAAAAGTATGAAATCTGAAACAGATCAACTTGATGAAGATGAGATCAAAATGTTGGACCAAGAATTATTCAGATTTTATGCTGGCATAAAAGATAAAACCAACTTGCAGCTACGTGATCAGGCAATAGATTTTATCGACTACTGGACTAGCAAAGCAGAAAATAGTACATACAATACCAGAGATTTGAGACGTGCTTTGCAATCACCACAACTGAGTGATATCGCATGATTGCTCAAGGCATGAGAGCATATGATGGCACCAGACAGACGTAAGACGTATCTCTGAGATCCGCTTATACGCTGGGATGACGTAGAGCAGGTCAAAAAAATACTACATACAGAACTTGTAAGACAGTCCAACGGTGAAACAGTTGATATAGAAAGCATACGACAAGAATACAAAAAGTTTCTAGCAGCATATTCGAAAGAAATACGTCAAGATATAAGCAACTGGAATACTGTCGCGCAGTGATTTGGTCCTCGTCCACATTAGTTACAAAAAAACCACCCGGCCGGGTGGTTTTTTATATCTCATTATAATTTCTACTCCATAATCTGATCGATCAGTTTCGGTTCGATCTCTTGATGGATATATCTATCCAATGGTCTAGCACCAAGTGCTGGATCGTATACTTTGTCGATAATCTCTTCGATTTGCTTTTGCGTAAACTTCGGTATCTTAGCTCCAGTCTTAGCTTTCCATACTCAGAGGAATTCTTCAAGTTTCGTCTTAAATATAGCCTGCAAGATAGGCTTGTCTAGCCATCTAAATATAGTCACATAATCAATTCTATTGAGCAATTCTGGAGACATAAATTCTTTGACGATCACCATCACTCTTGCTTTGATATCATCAAAGTTTTTCACTTCTCTCTGGTCTTCAGTGCCTCAGCTGAATCATATCGTTGCTTGTTTCTTCCCAAATTCTTCTGCACCCAAGTTTGATGTCATGATCACGATAGTGTTTTTGAAGTCTACAATTCTACCCTTACTATCTTTGATCGTTCATTCATCAAGTATTTGTAACAATACGTTGAGTACATCAGGAGATGCTTTTTCTATTTCATCAAACAATACGACAGAGTAGGGTCTCTTTCTCACTGCTTCAGTCAAGTTACCGCCTTCTTCATACCCGACATATCCAGCTGGAGAACCAATAAGTTTAGATACAGAGAACTTCTCCATAAACTCTGACATATCGATTCTGATCATCGCTTTTTCTGACCCAAAATAATCTTTCGCGATGAGTTTTGCTAAGTATGTTTTACCTACTCATGTAGGTCCAAGGAACAAGAACGAGCCAATCGGTTTTTCTCTATCCACAACAGACAATCTATTTCTCGTCAACGACTTCACGATATTTTGTACCGCTTCATCTTGTCCATGAATTTTTTCTTGGAGGTCTTTTTGCAATCTCTTGAGCTTCGTCACTTCAGATTCTGTTACAACATTTGTCGGGATACCAGACTTGTCTGCAAGTACTTCACCCACATCATGTGTCTCGATACTCATTCTGAGGTGCAGGGGAAGGTTTTTGGTATTTCTAATTTTTCTCATGTCTTTCTTGATAGTTTCTTCTTCTTCTTTGAGTTCCGCTGCTTTGAAGTAGTCTTGCTTATCGATAGCTTTTTCGATGTCTGTTTCGATTTTCTTGAGTCTCGCTTCTTGTTCTTTGTAGGTATCGTCTTTTTCCAATGCTTGTGTCATAGTAGATTTTTTTGCACAAGCTTCATCGATGATATCAAGTGCCTTGTCTGGCAAATGTTTATTTAACATATATCTCTTACTAAGCACGATAGCTGCGTCGATAGCATCTTCACTGATCTGTACGCCATGGAAGTCTTCATAGACTTGTTTGAGTCCCATGATGATTTGCTTAGTTGTAACCACATCTGGTTCATCCACAGTCACTTCTTGGAATCTTCTCTTGAGTGCAGCATCTTTTTCGATGTGTTTTTGATATTCATCAAACGTAGTTGCACCTATCATCTTAATCTTGCCTCTTGCAAGCAATGGTTTGATCATCTGCGCTGCGTCGTTGTTTTCTTGTCCACCTGCGCCGATGATAGTATGTAATTCATCGACAAATAAGATTATATTATTTGTCGGATCCATGGATTCTTCGAGTATTGCCTTGAGTCTGGCTTCAAATTCACCTCTGTATTTGGTCCCTGCAACCAATCATGCCATATCGAGCATCATGATTCTTTTATTCTTGAGCTTTTCAGGAACATCACCTTTTGCAATTCTCTGAGCCAATCATTCCACGATCGCAGTTTTACCAACACCAGCTTCACCGATGAGGAGAGGATTGCTCTTATTTTTTCTCAAGAGAGTATAGATCACCTGTTGGATTTCTTTTTCCCTACCGATGATAGGATCGATAAATCCATCTTTGTAGTCTCTAGTGAGATCAGTACTAAAATATTCAATAGTCAGTTTTTTCTCTTCGTCTTTGTCCGCGGTAGGATTGTTTGTGTTGCTTTTGTCAGCAATCTCACTCTCTACGCCGTCAAAGGATTGGATAGCATCTACTGTCTGTACATTGGTCTGTTGTTCTTTCTTGGCTTGTACGAGCAATTTTAAGTCGTCCATAGTATCTCGTTTTTCGATGTGCATTATCTTTACTTGTTGAGGATCTAAATGTAACTTAGTAAACATTGTATGCAGGACTTCTAAAAATGCAAGTACCCCAACCTGGTGAATAGCAGCATTTTTGAGTAGTACTTCCGTGTTGCTCTGTAGGGTATCTAGTCATACTCATTGTTGTTTGAGGTAGTCCTTAGTTTCGAGTGACAAATCAAAAAATGATACATAGAAGAGTGACAAAAAGTCTAATTTGTGGTCTGGTTGGTGGACAAATTCATCAATATAGTTCTGCAATCTTTTACCAAAAATAAGAGATCTAGAGTGATCGCTCAAACCTTCAGTTATTTTATGTGTTATTATATTTTCAACATATGCGGAGATAGCGTCTTGTGGGAGTCCGAGTATTTGGCAGAAGAGATTGTAATGTTTTTGTTGTGCAATGAAGTGCATGATGCCCCAAAACAACACGTCCCCACCGATAGTTCTTTGTCTGCGTGTAGTGGCCAGTATACTTGCGTATTGTACACAGCGTAAGGCATGACTTGTATAGGTGCTTGCTTGCATATATACCCGATACAGATGATAAATATATCGCCTTATATAATTATTTCTTCTACCACTACAATAGCACTTACATATTTTGGTGCTACAATCAGCGCTTGCATACCTTGCTGCAATCTGTAGTCATTGTATAGATATTTACATACTATATACAAAGGAATGTTCTGATTTTTTCGCCGACTATTTGGTACTCGCGTGACGCCTATGAATAAGGTATTTATCAATGCCGACAACATAATGCATAATTACAAAATTTTGCAGTCTTTGCAGCCACAAGCCGACATTTTCCCTGTCATCAAAGCAAATGCCTATGGTCATGGGCTCAAGCAAATAACACAAATATTGGATCGCACTGATGCAAAATATTTGGTTGTGGATTCTTATCCGGAGTATAAGATAGCTAGTAAATATACGGACAAAAAAATTCTTGTCCTCGGAGAGACACTCCCAGAAAATTACAAAAAATTTGATCGAAAAAAAGTAACCTTCTGTGTCTATAATATGAAAGTATTGGAAATATTAGCCGATCGTGAAGAACCAGTCACGGTGCATTTGTTCCTCAATACAGGTATGTACAGGGAGGGGATAGACGAACATCAGATAGGTCCAGTCGTGAAATTTTGTATGCAGCATCCACATATCACTATCGAAGGAGTACTATCGCATTTCCATAGTGCTGATGTGCTTGGTACCGATAGTATGGATGAGCAGATCACCAAATTTAAAGCAATGTATTATCAAATATTGAACGCAGGATTAACTCCTGCATATAGGTACATAGCAAACAGTGCTGGTACACTCAAGATGAAAGATGATTTTTTCAATGCATGTAGACCATGATTGGCATTGTACGGATACAATCCACTCCAACCTAGTGATGAGTTCTATGACAATGGTCGCAAACTCAAGCCAGCCCTATCAATTACATCTCGTTTGATTGCCATACATGAGATAGCAGCAGGGCAGTGAGTCAGCTACGAATACCAATGGATTGCTATGAGTTCGACAACAGTTGGTGTGATTCCATTTGGTTATGCAGAGTGATTGCCCAGAAGTGCGAGCAATAAAGTTTCCTTTAGACGAAAAGGAAAAAAAATCGACCAGATTGGTCGTATTACCATGAATTTATCATGTATTGATTTGGGTGATCGTAGTGTCAGATATGGCGATGAAATTGAAATTATTTCTAGCGATCCTAAAGCGCCAAATTCATTGTATGCCTTGGCTCAGGCATCAGACACAATAGTCTACGAAAATTTAGTGAGGATCGATAAGTCACTGAGGAGAGAAATTATTTAATATTTTTTTTTAATTCAACAATCCCAGACTGGAGAAAATCAAGTATTTTTTTGATGAATACTTTTCATTTTTGTGTTCTTCCCAAGCTTATCAAAGTCCCACCCAAGATCAATGTAGCCAACCACTTATTGAGACGTTTTTCCATTACGGACATACAGTAACCAAACAATATAAATTAGCACAGCTATATAGTTATAGCAAACACTTGCAAGATTTTAATAAACATTTTATATATACAAAAAAAACAATGTCAAACACTATCGCCTTTGCTATACCTAGTACTTTGCTTTTCCGCCTCTCTAAGAGGATACTTAACGCAAGTATTACTTTTCTTACTATCCTATGATGCGAAAATTACCAAAACAACACCTTCTGTGATTAGCTTTGACACTGGTATGAGTCTGAGCTTTCCTAGGTATTCAAATTTCTGATGTTGCCAACCAACAAACCTATGCGTCCTGGGCAAGTAATGATGACATTATCGATGATGTATTCCGAGCAGGAACACCAAGTAATGCAACTATCATCAATGCGCTTTTTGGAGATGGTAATGGAAACACAGACGATACTTTTTACACACAACATTGGTCAGGTAATTCCTGTAACATAGGAGCCATGAGTGTGGTCAATCTTTCACCAGGGACTAATACTATTCCTACATCACTGGCTGCAAATACGGTCTATGTGCTAGATGCCTGAACCTATACCATGACAGGGACTATTGTTTTTAATGGAAATTGTTCCGCCATTGTAGGAAAGAGTGCAGGTATGTCGACAGCGTATATTACTACCAATGTTCAATGAATAAATATCGCCAATAGAGACAATATCATCGTTGCGAGCATCGCATTAGAACATTTGGTAGCAGGAAGTGATATCTGAATATATATAAATACTTCTACAAACAGTAGTGTTTGGCCTATTGGTACAATATGACGGGATGAGGCAATCTTCATGGATAGCTCTTCCTTTGTATCTGCAGGAGGCAACGCATCTGGAAATACTCTAGGTATAGGGATATCTAACAATAGCGCAAATATCTACATAGGAGAACCATGACTAGATAATATTACCTCACTTATATGAAACGAAATCGGCTGGAGAATTGCAGATTCAGCTAATGTGTCTGTATACAACATCATCAGTAACGCAAGTGTATATCTATGATGAATGGTAGAAAATTCTAGCGACATCCTGATTAGTGACTGAACATTTAGTGGAAATAGTGTTTGAGTTGGATTTGCAGGACTTCGATTGTCATGATCGCAAAATATATCTCTCAGTGGATGAATTTATGTGTCAAATGATGGAGCATGAATTTGGGCTCAAAATGTTACTGGCCTAACAGGTAATTGACTTTCTATAAGATCTAATATTGGTGGTACTGGATACGGTATGTATCTAGAAAGTGTCAGCAATATTTCTCTTGCAAATATGACTGCTGCTGGCAATGTAAGAACCAATGTACATGTTACGGGAGCTCAAAATATATCTTTCACAAATCTTACAAGTACAGGAAGTGCTGAGGATGGTATACAAACAATCAATACAACCAATCTTAGCATATTGGGATGATCATTCAATCAGAACACATATCATGGTATATTCTTAGACGCATGAACTTCGGGTGCTATGATAGACAATGTGATAGCAAATGTGAACACATTGGCTGGTATGTACATAGCAAACGGCGCAAATTATAACATAGTTACATCTAGTACAGTATCGCAAAACGGACAAAATGGTATCATGATATACGAATCTAACAGCAACTCTATCTCATGATCGACGGTAACTGATACGGTAACAAGTGCTGGTATTACATTATATGGTACGAGTTCATACAACAACACTGTAGCACATACTACTGTAGCTCAAACAGTTGCTGGGCCAGGTATAGTGATGGTAGGAGGTAATAATAATCTTATTACACACTCTATTGCCTATGAAAATAATGGTGTGGGTATGGGGATCGCTGGTATGGGATTGTCTCAAAACGATTCATATAATAATACAATAGCATATAGTACATCATACAACAATATAGGCTATGGTGGATTTGGTTTGTCTTTGGATCAAGTTAATAATACATTACATGATCTCTATGCATATGGTAATGATACAGATGGTATTACGATATATACGGCAGGCACAGGAGTAAATTATGTCCATGATGTGTATACCTATGGCAATTTAGATAATGGGCTATATATACAGGAATCAGAAAATATATCATGATACAATATCCATACCTACTCCAACGAAATGAATGGAGTGAGATTAAGCAATACAGCAAATCATAACTATCTATCATTTGTAGAAGCATATGACAATGGACTCAATGGTATCGAAGTGAGTGATAGTGCGACCAATCTTTTTGAAAATATTGTAAGTTTTGGCAATACAAACGAATGAATTTATCTTGTCCTCAAAGCATCAAACAATACATTCAACGATCTCCAACTATATAACAACCGTATAGGGTTCCGACAATCCAGTGCGAGTGCCAGCAAAGCAACTATATCCAATGCGCTTGTATACAACAATAGTGACGCTGGAGTGAGTTTGGGTGGCTCAAGCGTCATAAATAATGCAGCTATCTACAATAGTGTAACATGACTTACTCTCCAATGATCCAACAATATTGCCAACAACGTTGATGTATACAACAATCAGTACGGTGTCTATATGACTCCTAGTGCGATGGCTGCCAATGGGAAATTAAATAATGTCACAGTATACAATAATACAGTTGGTATCACGGCGACATCATCACAGACAAATACATACAATGGCTTACATATGTTTGATAATGATACGCCTTTTGTATGAACCAATGGATCCGATGCACAATTGACAGCAGCAGTTCCATCTTGGGCTATTGCCTTAGCTAACAATCTAGTTGATACATGATTTATGACATGTAATCGAGCTGTCCAATCTACGAACAACGCAGCACAAAATCTTCTTGTGTATCCATATTGTGATACGCGTGGACAGATAGGATGATGGACACCAACATTAGCAGTACAGTATACATTCTTCCCATACATATATAAACAACAGCAGCCAGTGCGATATGTGACTGGTTCAACAGTTAGTACTACAGGTACAGCTATTACTGGCATGTTTATAGGTGATTTTGTATATACTGGATATACAGATTTTGGATGACATATAAATCTCACCAACGAATGAACTACCTATGCTTCAGGATGATTTATCTATAGATATGATAATGGTCCGTTCGATATCGAGATGAACGCAAATACAGGTACGACAAAATGATTTGTCGTTACGGGCGTCAACGATATCCTATGGGATGGGGTAGTATGATCTATAGGATCCTTTGCTGGTTTGCAATATCCTCTCGTATCACAATATATGATTGCATGAAATGGTCTCAAAATATTTAGAGGCGGATATGATATAGCAGGTGAATGACTTGTATCCAATTACTACGGACAGATCAGAGGAATTGCTGCTCCAGTATGTGGAGATACCATCGTAGAATATACCGAACAATGTGATGATGGTAATACCAACAATAGCGATGGATGTGATAGTACATGTCAAATAGAGCAGTGGAATTGTGGATGGTTTTCTGGTCGAACATCGACAGGGCTCGTACCACACAATATTACAGTATCTATTGTATCAGGATTATCTTTGGCTCCATATACATTTGATGTTATCGTATGGGGAGATAGTACTGCAAATGGAAGTATAACAACAGGCAATACGCACACCTATATGACAGGATGATCATATACAGGATCCATCCAAGTGGTAACACAGACCAGTCTTATTTCATCAGTCAATACAACATGTGAGTTCCCGGTGACAGCTATTGATCCCACTTATTGTGGTGATGGAGTCATCCAATCTCCAAATGGTAGTGGTCTTTTTGAGCAATGTGATGATAATCTTGGTTGATGTAATCTAAGTACATGTACATTATACACATGATCATGTACCATGCAGGCATCACAATCGACATGATATGCGCCGTTTAATGCCATATTTACAGGTGTATGATCACAGTGATTCTTGTTTGATTATATAGACTATGGAGATGGTACAACAGGAACAAACTATACCAATCATATATACAGCACGAGTGGAGTGTACAATATCATAGCATATGAATATAATATTTCATCATGATCTGTGATCAATACATGTGGAAGCCAGATTCAAGTATTAGATACTACTTATTGCGGAGATGGAGCAGTAAATCAACCAAGCGAACAATGTGACGACGGGAATGCTGACGAATTTGATGGTTGTGATAGTCAGTGTATTACTAACTCTTGTAGTACAACGGTATTGCATACGATCGACCCTATGATAACCTACCAACGAGGATATCCTAACTATTCTCCAAATACGGGTATGACCTTCGTCTTCACGACACCAACGACAGGTACATGATATACATACCAGCGAAATGTGTCAGGTATAGACTTGTCAAATATAAATAGTATGCAAATTACATGATCATCGACAGGTACAGATATACAAGTATATGTGGACGCGAATACATCTCCAGCAAGCTTCACAGGGCTTATAGAATTGGAGGTAGGAAATGGCGTCATCACATGATATAT